>CAJCIF010000306.1 GCA_903970355.1 Actinomycetota bacterium | reverse complement strand
GCTGTCTATGGCTAGGACCACGTCCCTCGGCTCGTAGTCATCCATCCGAGCGGCAGCAAGGTTGGCGAGCAACCATTTGTTGCAATTTAAGCTTGTTAACGAGGTGGGGCTCGACAACAAATTGTATTGCTTCGTCCAAAGTAATTGTTTATAGCGCCCATCTAAAACAGCTTTGTACATCCGCGACTGTGTCTCTTTATCCGGAATGAGCAGTAGTGCATCCGGATAATAGCCAGTTTGTCCGTAGAAAAAATCCAAAGGCGCAGTACGCCAAAGAGTGGCTTGCTGGTGTTCATTGAGCAAGTTGTAGATAATCCAGCATTGAGCGCGTGGATCATAGACAGCTAGCCCGGAATGAGCCATGCCGGTTTTATCATGCTTCTTCACATCGTCTCCGCCACGTCGAGCGACCACCGCTACGAGAACCTCCTTCTGCTGCAAAGTCTTATTCATCCAGTCGGTCAATTGCTTGGCTATCTGGAGCTTCTTCTCGTCTAACTTGTTGTCTGCATAGACAGGCTTAGCGGGCAAGAGCAGAACGGATACCAGCACCAAGATCAAAAAGAACTTGGCTGCGCGGTCACAAAGACGATTCATTGTAAAACTCCTTCTAAGGCTTAAGCGGCTGATCGTGAATGTTCATTTCTACATAACCCTCACGAACAACAAGCGGAATAGTTTTGGGTCCGTTCTGCAGCTGAATCGTCACTATAGGAACCTGTTTATCAGTTCTGACCTCGTAGTGATAATAAGTAGGCCATGCCTCGAGAGTTGCCTCGGACAATTCGTCGAGATTATTTCCGCTGTTGTCGAGCAACTTCACAATGCCTTCTGCCGTGCTGGCACCAACCTCACTGGCACCTGCTCCCACGACACTGGCACCATAGGCAGCACCAGTTGTTACGCACAACGGAGCAGCTACTGCACTCAGCGCGCCTACACCTGTTAATTCAGAGGCTTCCAATAAATCTGCTCGGGCTGCAGGGGGCTGCCAAGCCAGAGTTAGTAGAACGCCAATCGCGATTTGAAAACTAAGGCTCAACTTAATCATGGGAAATCTCCTGGAGAAACTCAAGCGCAACGTCTGCCCAATTGCCTGGTGACATTCTAGAAAGCCAGGAGATCAGTGGGGAAGGTTTGAGGCACTTAATGAAGTGTCTGAAGACCGAACCTTGTTATTTGAATCAGTGCTTTCACAGATCAAACAAAAGAAATTCGTTTTCTCCGAAACGCTCAATTGTTCTGCCGTAGTAAATACTTCCTTGTTCGGGTGGTCCAGATAGCCTTGTATTGATTTCTAATTTTGAATGATCATTTGATTGCACGAATGCCTCATAGTCAAATGAATATGGTGCTGTCTCAGCCTCGGCAAGATTTTCAATGTAGTCCTCATCCAAAATTTGTTTTAGCGATTGCATGATTTGATCTAGTGTATTGCAATTCGATCTCTTGGAACGTTGTTGTGAGGATCTACTCTTGGATTGGGGTATGAGGCTATTCGCCAAATCCCGGATCTGCTCCAGTGCCCTTTGGTTTGGTTCTTTGAAATGGAATGTGGTGCTCACTTGTATCGTTGGCCGTTGATCAACTCGAAAATGGAATCTACATCTTTCACGTCGTAAAATGCTGGCGCTAATGATTCTCCGCTGGCCGTAAAAAAGTCTATTCCGCTATTAGCGGTGATCGAAGCTGGAAAAGTTATGACTCCGAAATCTATAGTGCCAGTGCCGGCGGAGTTTGCAGATTTATTCAAAGTAGGAATTGCGTCTATAGACAGAGTCTGTAAATATCGGTTTGGAACGGTGCAGAAAACCAGTACGCGCTGATTTGTCACAGCATAGTAAGTATTTCGCTGCTTCCAGGATTTGGCGATAAACCGTCCGAAGGCCATATAGAATCCCATTGACACGAAGGGAATGCCAAACAAAAGGCCAAATGCTGAAAATTGATGAGGCTCAGATAAAAATCCAGAAGCGCCTAGTAACCAGAATATAGTAAAGCCGAAAAAGACTAACCCGAATGGTATCAGGAAGAAATCATAAGAACTGAATAGCCTGGGCTCTGGTTGCCCTGCCCAAATAATCTCCTCGCCTTGCTCTAAGTCCGATTGAAATACAGAGGCAATTTCATTCATCTTTGTTCAGTTGTGCTTGCGGTGCTCAAGGAGGGAGTTACGCACGAGATGCGATCAAGAAATTGAAAGAGAAAATTGTTCATGCCAGTGTAATCATGTGCACGTAATTGTTCGCTTGATTCTACGAACGGCAAGTTCTTGTGTTCCTCCAACTCAGCGGTACTATTTTGAATCATTCCCTCTATCGCTTCGGGGGTAAATTCAAAATGACATTGGAAGCCATACACGGCAGGTGTGTAGCGAACTATTTGCCGAGGGCAACCGGTACTCGTTGCCAAAACTTTCGACTCCGGAGTAAGTCCAGGCATGTCACCATGCCAATGACCAACTTTAAACGTTTCGGGAAAACTTGCAAATATCGGATCCCGTTTTCCCTCCTCAGTAAGCGTTATTGGAAAAACACCTATTTCTCTATTTGGGCTATGCTCGACGCGTGCGCCTAGGGCTTCTCCAACTAACTGCGCTCCAAGACAAACACCCAGCACGGGTTTGTTTTGATCTATTGCTTTCTTGATAAAAGCTATTTCTTTCTGAGCGTCGAAATACGGGCATTCTTTCAACGTCGTTGCAGGAGATTGCGGGCCGCCCATGACCACTAGAAAGTCAAAGTCGCAATTACCGGCGAACGTATCGCCCTTATAAATCCTTGTATAACTAAGATCGAATCCTTTTGTCTGGCCCCAGATTTCTATGGCGGCAGGTGCTTCGAAACTTTCGTGCACGATGAAATGTATTTTCATGCTATATCCTTCATTGTAGGGTAGCACTGTAGGCGGTATCAGATTGCTTCGTGACAGATTCCAATACGCTTGCCCGCATTACGAGCGAATTGATTGTATCATCTATAGAAAGTACGATTAAGTAAAAGTGAGCATCTAGCCATGGAAAACCCTCAACTATTAAACTATGTTGCCTATTTCTTTGGTGGCATGTTTTTCACAAATGCTATTCCCCATTTTGTCCGTGGTTGCATGGGACAGCCTTTTCAGAGTCCTTTTGCAAAACCACCTGGCCAGGGACTTTCGACCTCGACAGTTAACGCGGTCTGGGGTTTCTTCAATCTTGTTGTTGGCTATGTACTTGTCTGCAAGGTTGGCGTATTTGATTTACGTAACACCGATCAAGTACTATCACTTGGTTTAGGCATTCTCTTAATGAGCATTCTAATGGCTAGAATGTTCGGTCGGTTTCACGGCGGTAATGTACCTGAAACAAAATCAGATTATTGACAATGAACACGATTCACGCAAAGCTCTGGCAAAACGGTGCATTGACACAAGCAATGTCTCTCATATTGCAAGCTTGTATGCGCGGTGAGCTTAACATTCTTGTCTCCGCCAATGCTGACGCTGGCAAAGCTGAATTGGTTGAGGCTCTATGCGCCTCCATTTGGTCTGATGTAAGCACGTCCAATCTTATCATTGGCGCCTGCGAGACTCTCGATCATGCAAAGCTGTTGCAGGTGATAAACAATCAGTGTCAAGGAAGCATACTTACGGTTTGCGCGGAGTCGGCTGTTGGAGGCTTGCTGAAGCTCGAAGACTCGGTTCGTGCGGCTGATCCGAGTTTGTCTCATCGAGCAGGGAAAGAGCTGATCGCAAGTGCAATTGCTCTCGTCATTCAAACTGCGCGCATGACTGAAGACACTTGGTTCGCTGTCACCGAGCCACCTTGGCGAGTTACCGAAATGTCAGAGCTTATCCGTCTAAGTGACAACGAAAATGACTGGTGCGAAGAGTACCAGCGAGGCGAAGGATACTATGGCCTATCCACGCTCTTTTTCTTCGATCTCGAAACTGGTACCCATGTTGGCTCAGGCATCCCTCCATATTTTTCCGATCAATTAGAGCAAGCTCGCATACCATTTTTCTTGTATTGGTTGGCAGGTGCCGTTCAACCTAGCCACCTTCTTTTATTGTCTAAAGAGCAGGCGCAATTGCGCTTTAACAATCCTCCTAAATTGCCTAAGGAACCACAAAGATCTGTAGCTTTTGCAAAACGAACAATAAAAGCTGGTGAAATAATAAGCTCTGCAGACTTTGAAATACGAAGTGTCATCGCCTCGCTAGCTCCACCCGGACGTGAGTTATTTCTTGCAATTGAAGGCGCAAAAGCCAAAATTGATCTGAATATTGGGGCGCCAATTAAGCGCAGTGATGTTGATACATCTTAGCTGCCAGGCATTTTGAACTCTTTGCAATCCGCAGGGATATCAAGTGAAACATCACCAGGTTTTGCAGAGTAAGACTTTAGGTCGGAGACCGACTTAGCAGCGCCTGTATTTGTTTCGAAATGGACCATTGCGTGAATATCATCCCCCATCCAGGTCTGGGTCACGGCAGTGCCTGTCTTAGATTCGTATCCATGACAGGGATGACCATTGAAGGTGGCAGTACCCAATGACTTGGCTTCCTTTTTCATAACGCTTTCGTCTTTGTAAGGTTCTTTCAGCGCGTGCTTCATCCACATGTGTTGTCCGTGCATCACTGTTGTGGACATCTTCCCGGGATAGTCAACTAGGGTCTCAACTTTACCGCCAGGACTGTCGCTTACCGTTTTGATTTTGCCTTTGCCATCAGAAGAAATTTTCGAGGTCATTGGAGCCTTTTGTCCCGTGATGGTCTGTTCGTATACCGCTTCATAAGGTGGCGGAATCTCTCCTGCCAAAGCAGAAACTCCGCAAGAACTCCAGACGCCGAGCAGTAGAATGGATTGCTTTAACATAAAATCTCCCTGTAGTTTAACTGGTGTATGCCACCATATATGGTGAAAGGTTTTTGCTTCTAATACCCTAGGATCGTAACGTTGTTTTCAATCGGGTTACGGCCGATATTCAGCTTGTTCGCCGGGAAATCCGGATCTGCATAACCAATTGACATTCCGCATATGATCGATAGTTGCCGCGGTATAGAGAGCTCTTTGTATAAGATTTCAGGATATCCCGCCAAGGCAACCTGCACACACGTCGATACTCCCCGGGCGGTGAGGGAAAGCACTAACGTTTGTAAATACATCCCGACGGCCACCATATCCGGGGGACCCAGTTCTTTGTCGATACAAACAATGCCAACCAGTGGTGCGCCGAAAAATTCCCAGTTGCGCAGAACGGCAGCCCTCCTGCCTTCCTTATCTTCACGAGGAATTCCCATGCCTACACCGTAAACCTGAGCGCCTAAGTCTATACGAAAATGCTTATAGTGCTCAGGTAGAACTGGAACGCTAGGTTCCGACTCTCGAGATGCTGCCATCAGAGCTTCTTTTAGCCGATCATGAATTGTCCCGGCGGCGATAAACATCCGCCATGGTTGAATATTTGAGTTCGAGGGAGCATGTTGGGCGAGCGCCAAGCACTCCATAAGTAAGTCTTTGGGGACAGGACGCGGCAAAAACTTCCTAATTGAATGGCGCCCATTGATCGCTGCGTCGAGGTCATACATAGTCACTACCTTTTCTAGATCGCCTTTCATTTGCCAGCCACATCGATGACAACTTTAAATCTGGCTTTGCCACTCATCATGCGTTCGTAGCCGTCCGCAACGTCTTCAAATGAATACTTCTCAACCATCGGCCGAACGCCAAAGCGAGCGGCAAATTCCATGCATTCCTCAGCATCCTTTGGCGTTCCACCGGGCCATCCCATAATTTGACGGTGGCCTTTAATAAGTTGGAGTGGTAAGACGTTAATTGGCTCACTGTCTATCCCGACAATCATCAATCTTCCACCCACCGCCAGAGCATCAATCCATGGAGACATTGCTTTTGAACTAGCGACAGTTGCAAGAATAACTTTTGCTCCCCCTGATGCTTTTAGGGATGCGACTGAATCTTTGTTCTCCGAATCCAGATAAAGATCGGCACCAAGTTTGCTGGCAAGCGTTTCTTTATCTTTGCTTCGTGCAATAGCAACGGTATAGAATCCCATCTTCTTTGCAAATTGCACGCCTAAATGTCCAAGACCACCGACGCCGAGAATCGCTACTGTATCACCAGCTCGCGCGCCTGAGTTGCGCAGGGCATTAAATACGGAGACTCCAGCGCACATCATTGGTGCAGCATCGAAATTATTGAGAGCATCCGGTATGGACGAGCATACCGATTCCGAAAAAATGGCGTAATGCGCGAATCCACCATTCAAGGTGAAACCTGGCACCTCCATATTTAAGCAAGAGATGAAATCACTACTGCGGCATGGCGCACAGCGTCCACAATGCCCACCATGCCAACCGACACCGACTCTGTCGCCTACATTTAACCTTATGGCGTCTGGTCCTTTAGATTCGATGGTTCCCGCAATTTCATGACCGGGTACAATGGGGAATTTGAGCCCCGGATATAAACCCTCCACCGCAAGTTTATCGCTGTGGCAGATACCACACACGGATACCTTTACAAGAACCTGATCACGTTGCAGAGGAGGGTATTCGACCTTCTCAAAGGAGAATGTGCCCTTGGGTTGCGCAAGGCGAACCGCCTGACCTGACCGGGTTGCAACTGTTTCTTGTTGATCCATTGCTTTTCCTCTTGCCTCTCTCTGGCCCGGCGAACATTAACAGTTTGCTCGCTATTTTTCAACGATTTAAATCCGCGCCGTAATTGTGGTAAATGTTTGTATGCCATCATATATGGTGAATAATTTCCTTTTCTAATGATTTCCTTTTCCACGAAAAAACGTGCAAATCGATTTCAAGATTCACAACTCTTTAATGGAAACGCGCTAGAGTGTATGCTCGCAGGTTTTGCAGCACCATTTTGGTTCGGAGAACGAAGGAGTTCCCATGATTAAATATGCTGATTTTCAGACTATGAGGATTCCGCTCAAAAACGGAACCGGCCAGATTCCGGCAGTCGGATTCGGAACGCTGATTGCCGATCTTGCACTTACGATCAGTGCAACCCGCGACGCCGTGGACGTTGGTTATCGCCATTTCGATTGCGCTGAACGCTATCAAAATGAGCGTGAGGTTGGTGAGGCGCTTAAGTCCGCCTTCGACGCGGGCGTCATCAAACGCCAGGACCTCTTCATGACGACAAAACTTTGGAACACCAATCACCGGCCGGAGAGAGTCAAACCGGCGTTCGAAGCAAGCTTGAAGCGACTCGGACTGGACGATCTGGACCTCTATCTGGCCCACACACCGTTTGCCTTTCAGCCAGGGGAAGAATTTGATCCGCGCGATGCCGCCGGTAATATCATCTACGACAAGGGCGTGACTTTGCTCGATACTTGGCAGGCGATGGAACGTCTTGTCACTGAAGGAAAAAGCCGCGCTATTGGTTTGTCCGACATAAAACTGGAGCAGCTTGCTCCGCTTTACGAGGCAGCAACCATCAAACCCGCGGTGGTTCAGGTTGAATCCCATATCTATTTACCGGAAACGGAATTGTTGGATTTCTGCCGTGAAAAGGGCATGGTGCTTTTGGCCTTTGCTCCCTTAGGTCACGGTATGCGCCCGGGGCCAATAGAAGACCCCGTAGTTCTGTCGATCGCCGCTCGCATAGGAAAGACACCCGCTCAGGTTTTGTTGGCGTGGGCTGTACAGCGCGGGACGGCTATGTTGACGACGCCCAAAACAACAGCTCGCGCCCTGGAGAATTTCGACATTTCTCCTCTGCCTGAGGACGCCTTTGCTGAGATCAATGCCATCAAGACCCGTCAAAGGTTGAATCAAGTAGTAGAGTCAGGGAGCCCTGGATTCATCCGCCTTAAGTGATGATCGAGCAACCTCTCAATCTAACCAACTAGTGTCATGGTGTTGGCGTTCTTGTTCCACTCTTTCTTCAAACCTTTTGGTAGGCCATTTGCCGCATCATCGTTAGGAAGCGTGACTACTTGGAATTGCTGATTGGCAATGCCTTGTTGAACTGCGATTTGTGCTCCGTTGGCAAATGTGATGTCGTAGCTGTCGCCTACCTGTTGGTAGGTAAAATTCTTGCCGTCCACCGAACCCGTTTTGCCATCAATGTTCAAAGTATATTTGTCGCCCATTAACGATAACTCTGTGCTCCCGTTCTTTCCAGGAGCTGTGGTCCATTTCTCGCTAAAGTTCAGTTCATCGCCTTGTGCAGACTGAGAGCCATCTTTGTTGTTTAGCACTCCATTCCAAGATTTTAAATCTTGCTGAGTGCCGTCTGCGTAAATAACGGATGATACATCTGGATAATCAATTTCTACACCGGCTCCATTCATTTTCCATGTGGCATTCACTGTGTTTTTACCGTTAGCGTCCGTTTCGGAATATGTGCCGTCTGGCTTGAGCACCATATTTTGACCAGGATCAACGTCTTTGACGCTCACCGTTTGCGCATTGTTATCAAATGAAATTACATCTTGAGGAAGGATTGCATTAAGGGAAGCGGACATATTCTTATTTCGAATGTCATTCGATTGAGCGAGAATCTGAGCCGCTTCATATGTAGAGAGAAGCTGCCCTCCCAATCCGGCTGGAAAAGTCGATTTGTTGGTTGGCGTTTCAGTAGGTTGCGTTTGCTCTATAGGTGTCGGTGTCGTCATAATCGAATCTCCCCCTTAGGCGCCAAAACAAGGCAGACCCCTTGCGTGGTCTTGCTTTAGTATTTTGTTTGCCCAGCCCTTCCTAGTAACTTACTCACTGTAGGGCAGGATTCGTAAAAAGATGTTATCAAGTTGTTTCGGAGTTGTTAATCGCCACCCCTGTGAGGCTCACGGGATGAACTACTTGACATTCACAGACGACATGACGCAGTTTTCTCTAGCTAATTCAATTTTGGTGGACTCGAGGGAATCCCATTTTTTCTAGCTTCTTCGCCTCTGCATCCACAGCGGCCAGATCTTCTGAAGGCTTATATTCAGAGACGTACTTATCTATTGCGGCCTTTTCGGTCGGCGAAAACAGTTTGGAATCGGCTTGGCTGATCTCAGGATATCCTGGAAT
Organism: Actinomycetota bacterium; assembly: GCA_903970355.1. Lineage (GTDB taxonomy): Bacteria > Cyanobacteriota > Vampirovibrionia > Obscuribacterales > Obscuribacteraceae > CAJCIF01. The sequence continues at coordinate 2,396 of CAJCIF010000306.1, read as the reverse complement.
TTTCATATCATGCATCATTATTCGGTAGGCAGCATCTTGCTTCGCCCTGTCGTTGGGAAACATTTTTTCAACGGCCGCGGTATTGTCTAGTGTTGCCACTGCCTCCTTTGGAGTTTCACGCGCTTGATATTCCTGCATTGCCGATTTGTATAAATGTTCTGATACATCAGGTGGTTTCGGTTGTCCTGGTTTGCCGACTTGTGCGTCACCTGGCCCTTCAGTCATGATCATTACCCCGAATTTGGCTATTCACAAGTTCTCATTCCCGAAAGTTATTGGTCTAAAACTTGGGTACTTGCACGACTTAGATTTTCTTGCCCTGCAGAGAGTTCGTTTTCGTGTGCTCATCTAGCCAGGCGACGGTAGTTCTAACGACGTCGTCATCCACCTTAGAGTCTTCGAAAACGTAATGGTCACCTTGAGCAACAGGCAGATACTTCTTGTCTTTAGTTGCCAGATTATTGTAGACAGCTTTCGCACTTGCTGGTTTGGTTTCGCCGTCTTTTTGTCCCTGCACGATCATCACAGGTGTTTCCTTGATATTGCGCGCCATTCTTTTGGTTGTATACATAAAGAATTGGCATGCCATCATTTCCTTCGGCGTAATATCCAGACGAACATCTGCATCTTTACGCATCACTTCCCGCAGTTCTGGTTTAGGTGTTGCACGATCGAGTAGATCTTCTCCCAATGCCGTAAATTTGCTGTTCGGACCTTTCGTCATTAATTGCGCACTCACACGCGAATAGTTTGAAATTGTATTGAAATGATCTCCAGCTGGAGCCGATACAATTGCTCCTTCGATCAAATCTGGGAATTTAGTGGCTGCCTTCATGGCTAGGGCACCGCCCATAGCTTCACCGAGAATGAAAACAGGAATATTTGGATGGAGCTTGTGAATCTCTTCTACAGCTGCTTTGCTGTCGGCCAAAGTTTTATCCAGATTCATTGACGCATCCGTATGTTCTTTATGCTTCCATTCTTTTTCGGTCCACCCACCGAAACCACGCAGATCGATAGCGTAAACAGCGATTTGGTCGTTAGCCAGACGCTGACCTAGATCATTGAATACACCTTTGTGCAGACCCAGTTCATGCAGACAAAGAACGGCGGATTTCGGCTCACCGCTGGGCTTCCAATATAGTGCCGGCGGTGCTCCAGGTACTAGACCAACTTCAATTGCTGAAACCGATCTTTGTTTGCGATCTACTTTAGCCTGCGCTTTCTGTTTATGCGTAAACGGCCAAAAGGCATCAACCCTGGTGCCCAATAACGTCATCGATGATATGAGCGAGACGGCAAGCGTTGAAGCAACGAGTTTGATGGATTGTTGTTTTTGGTTACACACAGTGATCTTCCTTTAGTGGAGTGAGTGATTACGTAAATCTATAGGGGAGCGGGCCGGGGCTCAGTTGGCTCAACTTGCAGTAACAGACTTTGGGCGCCGCGAAGCTTAGACAATAAAACAGGCGTTTGTATTATGGCCCGATCGCGCAAGACTTCTTCCTCGACTTTTTGTTTCAAGTACTCATAGGCTTCGCTTACCGTTGTGCGATTGCCTTTGAGCCTGAGCCCTTCGATCAGTCTCTTTGTAAAAACGCCATTGGGATAATTTTTGGATTCCCATGAGAGCTGCTCCGATTGACTGGAGGCAAGCACAACTTGATTTCGAGCCACCGAAGCATCACTCAATTTAAATGTTTTCGGCGGTACCGGAGGTACGGGAGATGCGGGAAGTGTTTGAGGAATGAGGTCTTTAGAATAAGCAATTGCAAGATTGGAGTGCTGCTGATCATCCTCGGCCGGCTCAGCAAGTTGGACCGCGCCACCATGGCAGACATCAAGAATCAAAAGCACTCTATCGCACGGAACGGTGTCACGAACCCCAACCGTTATCCAATTTAACGGAATTCCCGTCAAAACAATATTTTCAAACTTGCCTTCATACGGGACAATAAAACTTGCGTTGCCAACGTCTTTGACTTGCGCACCATGACTGGAAACATATATAACAACCAAATCGTTGCGGTGAGCCGAACGAGCCAGCCATTTTTCACCAAGAGAGGCAATGATATTCTCTCGTGTTGCCTCGCCGTCTGTAAGTAGTTTGACGTGATCAGCTTTAAATTTGCCTTCAGAAACCAGGTAATTTCGAAAATCGGTGGCATCTTTTGCAGCATATTTGAGATTTATTTCTTCGTTTTTAAAATTGCTGATACCCTGAACCATGTTGTCAGCATCACCCTTTTGCTTTATTAAGCTACGTTTCTCCGCATGAAATGCTGCCAAATCAGAACCTGACAATTTATTGGTATCGCGCAATTCATATTGCCGTACCTGCCGCGTAAGTTCCAAATTATCATAATGCACGTTACCGTTGGCGGAGCCGATATAGC
>CAJCIF010000305.1 GCA_903970355.1 Actinomycetota bacterium | reverse complement strand
CAAACCTGTGTTTTCGCTGGTCGCCCGCATGGCTGTATAGAGTGACTTCGTTAAAGAAGAGGGCACTTTATCCAACTGCCCTAGGAAAGACAACCTGACGTTGTTTTCGTTCAACTCAGACAGTTCATCCGCAAGCGTCTTACCAAACAACTCAAAAAGATAATTTACTTCTTCCTGACTTCGCTGCCAGTTTTCACTGGAGAAAGCGTAAACAGTGAGGTACTGGAGCTGCCGCTCACCGACATAGCGCACTAGTCTTTTGAGGGTTTTCACTCCTTCACGATGTCCAAACAGGCGCGGCAAACCCTTGTTGTCCGCCCAACGGCGATTGCCATCCATGATGATAGCTACGTGCTTAACAGGCAACGCACCGCTTTGCACACCACTTTCTGGTTGCTTTTCAGCGGAGGAACCTTTGCCTGATTTTCGCGAGCGCTTGTACACACTGTCACCTTAACCTTAATGGTTGCCATGATAGCTCATTGAGCCTCACCAGTTTTACAACCAATACCCTGCTCTGTTACTATCGTTTTCAAGCTGGCACTGCAGATTGTTTCATGGTTTTTATACGTCCATCATTGATCGTCGACGGAGACGTAACAGATATAAATCTGGACGATCTCCGAGCCGAGGGTATCAAAGCAATACTTCTCGACTTAGACAGCACGATTGTAGCGCCACGCAGTGGCATGTTAACAAAACAAGCTGCCGACTGGCTCGAACGTGCTCGCCCACACTTCAAGTTGGCTGTTGTTAGCAACAACAAAAGACTGGATTATTTAAAGCAAGTAGAAGTGCTCTTGGCAATGCCTGTTATTTTCAATGCTCGTAAACCGAGTCGCAAAGCCATTCTTTCTGTGCTCGCTGATTTTGGACTTTCTGCTAAAGATGCCGTGTTGATAGGCGACAGACCTCTAACTGATATCTTTGCTGGGCAGCGAATGGGTATGAAAACGATCCTGGTTTATCCATTGAAGACAATGAACGAACCAGGCTGGAAGACATTTGTTAGAAGATTGGAGCGCCTGTTTATTCGACCTTAGGCTAATATTGTGCAGTGTTAAAGTTCTGCAAGTACGCCTACATGAAAGCTAAACGTTCATTGTTAATCGTCTCACTTGCGGCTTCACAGGCGGTGTTCCTGCAAGCTTGGGGTAGTGATCTCTCTCCTGGTGGTGTACCTCCTGTAGTATCAACACCGTCTGTGGTGCAGTTCGATCAAGCAGATCAAAAAGATTTAGAACCATATCCCGGTTCACCCATAAAAATTCCCAACCCGCTCGGAAAGCTTTTTCGAAATCAGCCAAAGCCCAATCTAGACAGAAGTCTGGGTCTCGCCAAGCAGGGCAAGACACAAGAGGCACTCGATGAGCTCGATGCTTTTATCAAAAAGCATCCCAAGTCTTATCGCGCTTTCTATGAAAAGGGCGTGATGCTGAAAAATACTCATCACGTCGATCAGGCAATTGATTGCTTGAATGAAGCGCTCAAGATAAGAGCGCGCTATCAACCGGCTCGATTGCTTCTTGCTTCAATTGCGATCGAGAGGGGAGATCTCGGAGCGGCGATGAAGCATATTGGAACATCAATTGGATTTGCCATGCAATCGGAATGGCCAGTCGTTACGGAGACTGATGCCGCAGTAGCCTATACCAGCCAAATTCCAGAACCAATGGACCTTCCTGCTCCCTGGATTTTGCAATCTCTGCACATGTGCCTGGCAGCGATGACGCCGGTTAGCGAAACCGTAACGGAAGCCTTGCAAAACCAGATGAAGCCTAAACAAATGGTGGAGCCAAAACCTAACCCACTTCAGTTCACGGCTACGGCGGCCATCCCTCTGCCAAAAGCCAATCCTCTCCAATTTTCTGAAGACGCGCCAAAGAAAACGCAAAATCTGCAATTCGTTCCCCAGGAAGAAACCTTCGATTCAAGTACGGCTAGTGATTTGCAGGAGCCAGCTCCCCAGGTTGCTCCCAGTCCTCCTGTAAAACCAATACTTGCTACAAGCACTTTCAAAACAGATATTGGTAAGTCAAATTTTGAACTTGGAGCTCTGGTTCCATCGGCTGACGCTCGAGCCAGCAAATTATCGCCTACCGATCAATGGACGAAGCGACTTAAATTTTTGGCCGAAAACGGAACCGGAGATCTGGCTCAGGGTGAAGCTTTCATGTATTCCGAAGAAACAGGCGAGGCAACTTTGTTCCTGCCGGACGGCCGCCGAATCAGGCGCACAATTGCAACCGCGCGCGATAATCATGAAGTGGTGGCGGAACGGCGTCCCGAATTGTTGAAACCCCAGGACGGTATCATCAACCTTGCTCTTCTGGGCAAGCTTTTGCCGACTCAATCAGCTCCTAAGCCAAAACCAGTTCCTCTGGCTGAATCCGTACTTACCCAAGCCGCTAAAGATTCGGCGAATACGCAACCAGCTACGTTCAATGCTGATAACTTGATGGGACGTTCAGACGGATTTTGGGGTTGGATCAAGCACATGGTCCAGTTTTGACGAAATCCATTTGTTGAATTTATCTGAGTCTGCGTCCATGAAATTGTGGCCGCCCCAGGGAAAAGTGATCAACGTCGAGCCCGGCACCTTTTTGTGCATGGCGAGTACATCCCAGTAGAGCGCAACCGGATCAAAGCGTCCAGCCGCAAAGTGAATTGGACATCTAACGCCAAACGGTTTGCTCATCAAATCAATTTCGCCAAAATTGATGGCGATCTGATCGAGTGTATGCGGATCCATCTCAAATAAAGTTCGCTCTCGCCAGGCAAGATTGCGATGGATACCTAGTCTGGTAAGGAATTGTTTTGGGCCGCGCACGAACATTTTAAGTAGTACTGGAAGTGGTGCCAGTACTTTGCCTGGTAAACTGGCCGCAAAAATGACTTTAACCCATTCCGGTTTTTGGCGTGCAATTGTGATGGACAGAATGGCACCAAGCGAATGCCCGACGAAATAGGCTGGGAAGCGAACTGCCGAGGTACTGAGAGTTTCAATTACGTCTTGTTCGTGCACCAATAAATCTGTCTTCTCGAATGCCTCCGGTGTTTCACCGTGCCCGCGTAAATCAATTAAAAAGCAGCGATGCCCTAATGCCGTTAAATAATTGACTTGTTTATCCCACATATGAGAGTTGGAACCGGTGCCATGTATAAAGACAAAGTCTGCTTTCTCCGGTGATTGCCCAGAGTTCGCCACCATTTTTATCGCTAGTTTCATGGCCGTCCTGGCTAGGGTCGCTTCACGTAATCAGTTGTACCATCGCCAGTGCGATCGTTCAATTTTGGAGCAACACTTTTACTATTGTCGGCTTCTGCCAGGACGATATCGGCAATTTGATAGACCGCATCCGCACGATCGAGCCGCTGGTATTGCGGCAATTCGCCGGTCAGGTAGTCCAGGCGTTCACTGGCAGTTTCAACAATTGTCTTTATATCGTTTGGTTTTACGATTCGTTTTGCTAATCCTGCATCTACTAGAATATCGATGGTGCCTGCTTCTTGCGGCATAGCCGGTGTTATGACATCGAAAGCCAATGGCAGGCGACGCGCTACTGCCTCAAAAGTTGTGAGTCCGCCTGCTTTCGTTACCATTAGATCGCATGCCGTCATGAGATCCGACATTCGGTCATGGAAAGGCAAAACCGCCGTTGGAATCGAAGATTTCTCAGCTTCACGCTGTACTTCGTGATAAAGATTGGTGTTGTGACCGCATAGAAAAACAACTTGAATCTTGCGTTTCGTTCCTTCCAGAGAACGATAGATTGCCTTCATGTTGCCGCCACCTGCCCAACCAGCGTTGATGCAGAGGGTGAAGCAATCTTCCGCAAGACCGAAAGATCGGCGAAATTCCGATGGTGTTGCCGAGGCGGGTTTGATGAAATCAGGATGAACAGGCATGCCGACTTCTTTTATTTTGCTTTCAGCGATGCCCCATTCGCGCAATTTTGCTGTCACGATCGGGTTTGGTGAAATAGTCAAATCGCTGCCTTCGCAGGCCCAGCCTCGCCATAACTGGGCGTTTGGATCTGTTATAAGCGTGACGAGCTTTACCTTATCTCTCAGACCCACATCTGTAATCGCCCTTGACAAATAATGGTTCGTCATCGGATGCACAGAAACGACAACTTTTGGTTGGTTATCGATAACAATTTTTTGAAGATAACGGCTGGAGAGCGAGTAACCGAAGTTTGAGCTATTAGGCTTAAACCAATGAATAAACCAGAAGTAGTACTTCATACTCTGCTGGCTGTGGCGCAAGAGGAAGTTGTAAAGCTCCACAAAACCGCGATTAATAGGATGCGTTTTTTCAACGATATTGTCCGATACAATTACGAAGTCGTTGTCTTTGCCTAGCTCCCGGAGACGCTCATGTAATGCCGCCTCCAAAGCTTCAGTTGCTGTGCGATGCCCACCACCAGTATCAGAGAAGCAGAGCAATATTGTTGTAGGCATTAAAAATTCCGTGTCTTAGGCATTAAATGAGTGATAGAGTCGATAATGAGAGGATGCGACTCCGGAAAGAAATGTTTCCGCAGTGAGTGTTAAATGTACCATTCTAGGCTAGTTTCGCAAATTATTCGATTGGCACTTTGTGCCGGTGTTTCTTTGTCATTTCTGTGTTCTCCGCTGGCCAGCGCACTTGAGACATCGGATTCCAAAACACCGTTAGAAGGAATCAATTTTCACAAAGGATCTGCATCGGCTTCTGTTTCCACTTTTGAAGTTTTGCCACCCAAGCGTTTATCCAAAGAAAAACCGCACGAGGCGGCGCTTTACCAATACGATGACACTCCATTAGGAGATCGCACTGCAGTATTGCTCGTCCATGGTTTGCGTGGAGAGTACTATCCGTATTTTCGCTGGGGAAAAGTAGCGAAGCGGTTTTCGAATGACAAAGTATTTTCGAAATCGTACAAGTTGTATCTCGTGCGCTATGACAGCATTGCTCCTTTCTCACAAACAATGCCGCAAATTCGCGAACAGCTAGCCAAGCTTTACGAGGCTACTAACAAGAAACCGATTCGCGTATTAGCCTTGAGTATGGGAGGCAATCTC
>CAJCIF010000304.1 GCA_903970355.1 Actinomycetota bacterium | reverse complement strand
CCAGTGCTCCGACGGCTGTTGTGCCGTCGTATGGAAGCCTGGTTCCAGTGAAAACGTTCGCAAGCGTTCGTAGATTTGCTGACTTCGATATATCGGGATACGTTGAATTGAAATTGGTTCAACGGGCGGCTGAAGCCGCCCTACACAGACATTATTTCTACCATATTATATAATATGAACTTCTCAAAATAAAAAGTGGTGTTGCTGCTGGTGCGAAAGATGCGCTTCGAAATTGCTCACGCATCGTCGCGGGCGCAAAGGCAAGCAATGAGCGTGCCTTTGCGTTCCCACGGTTTTGCTAGTTATGGCAAGTAGAAAACGTCATCTCGCACCGGAAGCAACGCGTCGTCCCCCCAGGGCTAGCAGATCGACGACATCATCAGGAAAGATGGTCAGTCCTTCCAAAGGTGTTTCTTCGCCTGTTTCTCTCACTTCTCCGTTCTGTAGATACCAGGGAGTATCTGCAGGCAGTGGAGAGCCGTTGAGGAAACAACTTCTGATCACCTGTAACGTGAGCACATCAGAAAGTTGGGGACGATGAAGATAAGTCCTCAACCAACTATTGATGCTCCTGCATAGCTTCTCGATTGCATCGTTGTTTGCAAATCGACCTTCTCTTGTAGAGTCATTCGCACTTGCTGGTCTTCCTTGCGAGACACTGAACTGTGCTCGGTTGAGAGAATCGATGATGGTGCACCCAAAACTTGAGGGCGAAGCATCAATCTGTACTTTCAGTCCAAAGTCTTTCAAGTCGTGGCAGTACACCATGTTTTCCTCCTGTGTAGGGAACAGATTAAGCTCGAGCGCCGAACAACTATTCGCACGAACTCGCACAAACAATACCCTTGATATCGCCTTGTAGAGAGCTGTGGAAGCCTGGGTATGCAAATAACTAAAAGAGAAAAGAGTTCAGTTAAAGAGAGAATGATTCCGGGTGATGTAAAGTGATAAGGGACATACTAGTACGTAGCGTGAAAAGAGAAGCCCTGTCATCCCAAGAATTGTGAAGGAAACCTTTTTATTTACGTTCACGGAGTATAGCGATTAGATAGATGAGGTTAGCTCATGTTTGCTGCGAATTCGCGTTAGGTCCTAATCTCGTGCACCTAGAGCTTCGGGAAATGGTCGAAGCGAAAGGAATAGCCTACGCCTACGAACGCCGCCGGCGCACTCTTGTTCAAGCCAAATCCAAAGTGGATGTCGAGCTGCCTTGTTCGATCCAGCTTTCGCACGACACCAAAGTGGATGAAATTCACTGGAAATTCCTTGCGAGTATAAAACCCAGCGTATTCAGTAAAGAGCGTTGTTCTTGTCCCGATCGATCTGCAAAGCATTGCGGTTTGCTGATACTGTGAATTTCTCGCTTGGTTTAAAAGGATGAAAGATGGCATTCCACAAATAGTCCAATGCGCATTGAGTGGCTTAGTCCAGGGCATTCGAAATACACCTTGTGTGCCAGTTCCAGATAGAAATCTTGAACCAGTTGGTGGCGACACCCCAGCAATCAGGGCGATGTTCATATCTTTTAGAATCGGCTTCAATTGTCTCTTCAAGCCAATTTCAGCGAGATCGGAAACACCTGCGTGCAAAGTTTCGGACAGAGATGAAGTAGAAACTGAGGTTGATCTCCCTGTGCTTGCAATGGCACCTGGCCCGGCTGTCCGTAAAAGAGCAAAGTTAGGCACAAACATTTGAAATTCGGTTTTATCCGTCAATCCAAAACGAACTTCTGTTTCAGAGGCATCCCAGTAGTTGCCTCCGTGCTGTAAATGTTGATATTGCGTTCCATTTTCTAGCTGCAATGAAAACTTTGGCACCACCAACGGTGAATCTGTGAAACTGGGACGGTTCGTGTCGATATCATCTGTCTTTTCGAGAGCCTGAGCAAACAAGGGAAAAGCAATAATAATCAGGCATGCGAACAAGGCCCCAGCGGCATAAAGACTATGAATAAGTTCACGTCTTTCCAACATCACCTGCCAAGACAAGATAGAGATTGTTCAGTACGTAGGTTACTATATTAAACACGGGATCAATTTTGTATCAAGAATCGCTCTCTAAGTGCCACTAATGATAGCCTTTGACAAGCGATAACATTAGGATCAAATTACTACTCAGAAGCTCGGAGAAGGCATGACTATAACAGAGGTTCCAGATCCGGAAGAGAGCGGAAAGCAGTCTGAGCATAATCAAGAGATTACGAAAGTAATTCGCCGGGCCGTATTCGGGCAGCCTTTAGAGAGCACTCAAAACGAAGACACACTTCTGCGCAAAGTACTCGCTTTGCCCATCTTTTGTTCTGATGCCATTTCATCTGTTGCATACGGAAACCAGGCTATTCTTCTAGTTCTTTGTGGCGCAGGTCTCTGGCTTCCTCAACATGCAGACCTTTACGCCCGCTATATGATGACCATTTCTTGGATCATCTTGGGGCTTTTGGTGATTGTTGCTGCATCTTACTGGCAGACTATTATTACATACACCAATGGCGGTGGCTCCTACATTGTTTCGAAGGACAATCTCGGCGAGACTCCGGGACTTATTGCTGCTGGAGCTCTTCTAATTGATTATGTTCTTACTGTTTCGGTATCGGTAGCTGCCGGTCTCCAGAACTTGAAAGACGTCCCTCTATTTTCAGTGCTGAGAATCGAGCATCATCTAGTGCTTTATTGTTGTCTGGCAATAGGTCTGATTACATTGGCTAATTTAAGAGGTCTAAAGGAATCCGGCAACCTCTTTGCGATTCCAGTTTATACCTTTATTGCTATGTGTTATCTCATGATAATAGTTGGGCTACTCGGTCCCCTCTTTGGCTGGCACTTTCACAAAGAGTTTGCTAACCAAGTTGTTCCTTCACATATTATTGGCGCTCAGAAGGTTATCGATGCCTTCAGCATGGTTGTGCTGCTTCGAGCTTTTGCCAACGGTTGTTCAGCAATGACAGGAACGGAAGCAGTCAGTAATGGCATACCATCCTTCAAAGAACCTCGCTCCAAAAACGCAGCTATAACTCTCGTTTGGATGGCGTTTATTCTCGGCACGATATTCATGGGTGTTTCGTGGCTGGCCGTCAACTTCCACATCGTCTATTGGGAAAGCAATGGCATCACGGCACCATCGGTGATAGACCAAGTCTCTGGTACAGTCTTTGGAAAGGACGGGCCATTTAGCTGGGCTTACTTACTTACGCAATTCTCCACCGCCCTTATATTGATCGTGGCTGCTCAAACAAGTTTTGCCGGCTTTCCGCGCCTAGCATCAATTCTTGCCCAAGACGGTTATTTGCCAAGACAATTAACGGCCCTGGGAGATCGGCTCGCTTTCAATAACGGCATATTTCTTCTTGGCATATTTTCCTCGTTTCTTATCATCCTAGAAAAGGGCAGTGTTGATGCTCTTATTCCATTTTTTGCGATCGGCGTATTTGTAGCCTTTACGATGTCTCAAACAGGAATGGTGCGGCACTGGTTCAGAGTGAAAAGTAAAAATTGGCATTGGAAAGCCGTTATCAATGGGTTAGGCGCTGTCGCTTGCTTTATCGTGGTAATGGATATTGTTGCTGAAAAATTCTTAGAAGGCGCATGGTTTGTAATTATCGTGATGATAGCTCTCTTCTTCACGTTTAAGAAAATCCACCAACATTACACGCGCATTGCGGAATTGCTCCGCCCCGAAAACTACACGGTCTCAAAGCCGAAAAACAAAGTGATCGTTTTGGTTCAGAGCGTTCACGCCGGATCTTTGCTAGCTCTCGATTATGCCAAGTCTATTAGCCCTCATTGCGTAGCTGTTTCCGTAGGGATACATCCTGAAAACATACCGATACTGAAGGCAGCTTGGGAAAAGTATGAGCCCGGTGTGGAACTCGTCATTCTCGATTCACCTTATCGATCGCTGATAGCGCCAATAACGGCATTTGTAGATAACGAGTTGAAGGCACATCCTGATGAACGCGTTACAGTAGTGATTCCGGAATTCGTTACTAGTCACTGGTGGCAGGGCATCCTGCACGGCAACACCGGGCTATTTATCAAGTTGGCTCTGCTGAGCCACCGCGATGTTGTTGTCGCAAACGTGCGCTACTGGCTCAAAGGAAGTTGATGAGATTCCTCTTAACAACTCGGTAACGTCATAACCAGATCGCTTCGTTATACTGCGTTCCTCGGGTCAGATTACTAGCCATTTTCAAAACGTTCAATCCTCGTCTAATAGAGCGGATTGCTGCGACTTTGTCATGCGCTCTATGACGGCTTTAACCTACAAGGAGAATGAAGATGGTTAACGACTGCAATGATCATGCCAAAGTTGAAAAGGTTACCGAAGGTTTTCCATCTGCCCAACATCCGCTTCACGACTTTGAAGCCGCCAGGAATGTTTTTAAGGCGTCTCAATCTTGCCCAGCTAGTGATGCCGCCATGCTTCAGTCATACGGATTTCCAGCAGGCCCCAACCCAGAAAAACTAAAGGAATTTTGGACCGGCAAAAAGGAACCTGTTCCGTTTGAACACGATGGCAAAGATGCTGCTCGACAGGAAGTAACGAAAGGAATGCCTGCTGACCAACAAAAACGGGTGCACGACCAAGAAGTAGAGTATCAGAAAGCAATGAAGGCAAATCACGACAATGCGCTTTGGGGAACATCCATAACGAGAGCAGATCGTCCCAATATCAATGACGAGAAGTACAAAGATCTCAAGGCACGAGAAGATGCCGTCAACAAAAAATTAGAACACCACTGAAACTAATGGTCGAAGATCAGCTTGCCGTCTTCTAGTCTAGCTACTTTCGCCAGAGTCTCGATCCGAACATTTTGTTCGCCGAGCTTTGCACGACCTTCTTCGTAGCATTTCTCGATTACAGCACCGATACCAACTAGCTTCGCGCCACTTTGCTTTACGACATCACAGAGAGCCACAACTGTGACAGCTGTTGCCAGGAAATCATCGATAATCAAAACGCGATCTTCTTTAGAGAGATACTCAGCAGAAACATAAAATTCCACCTCATTACCTTTGGTGTGTGACTTTGCTTGAGCCATGTAGGGTGGATGCACCATTGTTATTGGTTTTTGCTTGCGGGCAAATAGAAGCGGAACATTCATAGCAAGTGCGGTTGCAAATGCAGGAACGATGCCACTTGTCTCAACAGTGAGCACTTTTGTAGGTCGTTCGCTTTCAAACAATTTAGCGAAAGCAGAACCAATTGATTTAGCCAGTTCCGGATCAACCTGATGGTTGAGGAAACTGCCGACCACTATGATGCCGCCTGGTAAGCAAACTGCATCTTCCTTCAATTTTTCTTCCAGTTCCAGCAATCTTATAATTCAACCCCCTGAATTTATAGCCCGAGCTGTCGAGCAATGAGCAACTTTTGAATCTCCGAAGTGCCCTCACCAATTTCACACAGTTTTGCGTCGCGCAAAAAACGCTCCGCTGGAAAATCTTCTATGTAGCCGTAGCCGCCATGAATCTGCACGCACAAATTACAAACTTTCGATGAAATTTCGGAGGCAAATAACTTTGCCTGCGATCCTTCCAGAGTGACACGCTTGTGATGGTCTTTCATCCAGGCGGCATGATAAACGAGCAGCCGGGCAGCATGCACCTGCGTTGCCATATCGGCGAGATAACCTTGAATAAACTGGAACTTGCCGATTGGTTGTCCGAACGCCTCACGTTGTTTTGCGTAAGTAAGAGCAGCGTCAAGCGCTCCTTGCGCAATGCCTAGCGCCAGAGCGGCAATTGAAATACGACCGCCTTCAAGAGTTTGGAGCGCTTGTTTGTAACCATCGCTCACCTGCCCGATCAAATTTTCCTTAGGAATGTGGCAATCTTCGAACGTAAGGCTGGCCGTTGGAGAGCCACGCATTCCGAGCTTCTTCTCAACTTTGCTAACGTAAAAGCCCTTGGTGCCTTTGTCTACGACGAAAGAAGAAATGCCCTTTTTACCTTTAGATTGATCGGTCATGGCCATAATAATTGCCATGTCAGCATCAGTAGCATTGGTGATGAATTGCTTTGTGCCATTCAAAACCCAATGATCTCCTTCCAAGCGAGCGGTCGTTTTTTGTGCGGCTGCATCCGAACCTGTTCCTGGCTCAGTCAGAGCCCAGCAGCCAATCCATTCGGCCGATATCAACTTATGAAGATACTTTTTCTTTTGCTCATCAGTACCAAACAGATAAATTGGGTTGGTAGCAAGCGAACAGTGTGCAGCATAACTCAACCCGGTAGATCCACAGGCTCTGCCTATTTCTTCAACCGCTATGGCATAGGCTCGATAATCTGAACCTGCGCCACCATATTCGGTGGGATACTGCAAACCCAGCAAATCCAATTTGCCGAGTGCTTTGAAGGTCTCAATCGGAAACCTTGCATTTCTGTCAACTTCTGCCGCTTTTGGGACAATCTCGCGTGTAGCAAAATCACGCACCATTTCTCGAATGGCGTGGTGCTCTTCCGTAAGGAATTCTCCGTACGGCAGCACGTCAGTATCTGCAAGCGTACTGGTCATTGGAATCTCCTCAGAACTTTTGGTCCTATGCCGCTAGTCCTATGCAGGATCATAGCGTTTAAACACGCAGGGCGTGTGACTCTTTTCGTGAAAGGTATTCTTCAATCGCTTGAATAATGCGCGGTGCAGCCTTGCCATCTCCATACGGACTGCAGGGCACCTGCATCTTTCGGTAACTTGCTTCGTTGTTGAGAATCTCCTGAGAAGCCTGGAAAATCGCCTCTTGTGCGATGCCGACAAGCTGGGCCGCTCCGGCCTTTACGGCTTCCGGCCGCTCCGTTGTAGTGCGCATAACCAAAACCGGCTTGCCAAGCGTCGGTGCCTCTTCTTGCACTCCTCCTGAATCCGTGAGAATAAACGAACAGTGCTGCATGGCGTACACAAAAGGCACGTAATCCAGAGGCTCGATGGCGAAGAGTTGCGGATGACCTTCAAAAACCGGCAAAATTGAATCTCGAACAATAGGATTTTTGTGCATTGGCAAGAGAATTTGCACGTCTTTGTGCGCATCGGCGATGCGGCGAAGAGCCTGGGCGATGTCGTTCATGCCGGCACCCCAGTTTTCACGACGATGGGCGGTGACGAGCAAGACGCGATGTCCTTCGAAATCTACTCCACCATAAACGGATTTATCAAATTTAGCCTGATCGAGCCGACCCACGGTGTCCAGTAGGGCATCAATAACGGTGTTGCCTGTCATATAGACATGCTCAGTGATGCCTTCCGCTTTGAGATTTTCCACCGCTTTTTCAGTCGGCGAAAAATGCAAAGTGGCTATACGGCTCGTTTGACGTCGCGCCATTTCCTCTGGAAATGGGTTGTACATATCATTGGTTCGCAGCCCGGCTTCAACGTGCCCGACAGGAATTTTGCGATAGAAGGCGGCATGGGCAGCTGCCATAACTGAAACGGTATCACCCTGAACCAATACCATATCGGGCTGAAAATGCTCGAGGGCTTCATCAATCTTGGTCAAGACCCGAGCGGTCAGCTCCGGAAGCGTCTGTTTTGGCCGCATAATATCTAGATCGTAGTCCGGATGTATATCGAACCATTCCAGCATCTGGTCCAGCATTTCCCGGTGTTGAGCAGTCAATACCACCACCGGCTCCGCAATTGCCGACTGCCGCAACGATTTTAAGACCGGAGCAAGTTTTACAGCCTCCGGTCTGGTACCAAACACACACATGATGCGCTTCTTCATTCGTGCGATTGTACCAAAGTACGTGCGCTGTTTTTTCCTGCTTCTTGCTCAAAGCGAAAAACTATCTGCTAGACTCGGAGCATTCGGTCACGGGGCCCAAGCCAGAAGGTATTACCGTGGATATAATCGTCGAAGGCAAGATAACTAAAGATGAAGGTATGACAGACGTCATACAGACTGTTCTTGATCTCAAGAATCTTGATCATGCCATTCTTCGAATCTCTTCAAATGACGATGATGTAAAGGGCAGGATTGCCTTTTCCGGTAATGGCTATATTTTGGGAGGCCGCGCTGAGACAGGCGAAACAGGATATCCGGCGGTGCGCAAATTACTGGGTGTAAACGCCGGCAATTTTGCCATTCTTGATCCAGGCCGAACACACATTCCTGAAACCAATCAGACTCTCTGGATTAATGCAGAAAAATTGATTGGCCTTATGCCTAATTTGCCGGACCAATTCGACTCCTTGGTTGAGGGTGATGCCAAAGTCATTTCTGCCCCCGAAAAAGTCAAAACAGGGCATATCAATTTGCACACTAAAGAGTGGAAGGAAGATGCTCAACCTACAACTGTAGCTGATAAAGGCAGCAAGGCAAGAAAGTTTGATCCAGTTGCCTGGCAATATACAAAATTCTTTTTGGTGCTAATCATCGTCATCACCTTTGTATTGGCTGTCGTTAATTACGGCGATGCACTGCTACCATATTTTTCATGGCTGCCCTTCATGCCTAAGCCGCCTGAATGAAAAAAGGGTTTACGACTTGAAGTCTATGTGCGTGCCTACGCAAAATGCTTTGTTTTTGTTGATTCTTGCGACCCTTTCCATCTCATCAAATATTTGAATTATAGAAGGGCTGGCTATACCTTGTGCTTTCAGGCTTGCCACGCACATGTCCCAGTACATGCTGCCTGATTCAATTATTGCTTTGTTTCCATTTCGGATTTGATTGGCGTTTTTTTGTTTTGCATCTGCTCTCGTAGATAGAAAGGCAGACCTGGACAATAACGACTTGAAACTTCCGACCATTTCGTCGTTACTGAAAGTGAGCGTTGAAGCCATCAAACTTCCCCCGATATTAGTAAATGGACAGCCACCCCGCAGTGGTTGTCAAAGTTTAAACAGAACAGACCCAAAAGATGTTTCGGAGTTGTTAACTGGAATTAATTAATGTTCTTGAAAATCTCCTTTGGCTTGGTATCTTATTTGGTGCCAATTTCACCGCCGTGAAGTTAAGGCGAGTTGAAAACTGGGCGGTCTGAGAACAATTGCTCCCCTACCGCTTGTACCGTGTAGAGATGCATTTCTTTGAGGTAAAGGTGCGGTAAATAGCGATGGCATGAGCTAGCGCAGAGGAGGAGATGCGGCAAGGGACGGACATGCGTCTTCTTAGTAAATCGTCGTTCGGCAAGTCAGTGACTTTCTTATATACAGTTGGTGGTTTGACCGCTGCGAAAGAGCATTGTTAGCCTCGAATTATCCTTTCGTAGTTTTTCAGTTGTTAGAAAGCAAGTCGTCAAAAGCCAGTTCACGAATATTTGCCGCCACCAAAACATTCAACGGGGATGGGATGAAAGCGGCTCGATTTTTTGCACAAGTGAAGGGAGGAACCGATGCTACTTTCTCTGTTACTGCTCACGCAACTTGCAATACCTGTGGAACCTGATCAAGGCAAAAGCACTGACTTAGCCCAGGTCAAAGTCTCCATCCGTCCAACAGACCAGAACGTAACGTTCCAACCGCAAGGTCCGCGCGTTATGGTGCTCGACAGTCATCAATGCGAACTGCCTTACGTAAGCACTCTGGACCAAACTGGCATGAAGCTCGTACTGAAGTTTGATCCCGAGTCCTCCATAAAACGGTGCCCATCAGAAACAAGCGAATCAAGGGCTACACCCGCAGGAGACTCGAAATTTCAGGTGGTCATTAAGTATCGGGGCTTCAAGAAAAGCTCCTCAAGATGGTTTTCGCTTAAGCACGGCGAAACCGAACAACTCAACATGATGCTCATGCCGAAAAGCGTACAAGCAGACTTAACGACGTCCAGCTGGTCGGAATTGAAAGAGGAATACCCTCTTTTCTCCAACCTGCTTCTCGCCGGTGCCGATTCCGAACCGGAGGCAGCCGCTCAATATGCAAGTCTTTCCAAAAATAAACCGGCT
>CAJCIF010000303.1 GCA_903970355.1 Actinomycetota bacterium | reverse complement strand
CGCGCATGCGGCCCTTAATCGAGCTAATGCATCTTCATCTTCTTGAGTGAGCACTAATTCTGGCGACCCAGCCTTAGCGACATATCCAAGATGATTGAATACTGCCCTACGCGCTACTTCTGCTTTAGGCAAGAAGCTTGCAGCGTGACAGAGCCACGCAACATCCTTCTGGCTAAAACCATCGCGCGAACGATACTTTATTGCCTGATAGATCAAATCACCAAGAGAATTGTTGTTGAACCATCTTGCAACAGCCTTCCGGAATCCACGCCCCCATCCGCGCAGCTTCCCCTTACGAATGAAGGTTACGAAGTGCGAAAGGTGAGTGAATGTGCGGGCTACTTCTGGAATTGCTGCATATGCATCGAGAGCGGCTTGAGTGGGGACATTTATATGATTGCCCTTCACAAAAACAGTTTCCTTCTGCGCAGCAACCATAGCCAGCACCAAAAGAGCTGGATCATTCTTAGGCGCGCGACCACTTTGGTTTATATCTTTGACCAAAGCTACAACACGCTTTCCATCAGCATCTATACAAGCTTGCACAGCGCCAAGGTTTTGCATGGTCAACTTTGATTCATTAACATAATAAGTTCCACCTGTGGTACCAAGTACAAGAAATCGATGCAGTTGAGTCCATATGTCAACTTCATACGAAAATCCGCCGGCATTGTTCGGCACTTGATTTGGCAATGGATCCTTTTGAGTTGGTCCATTCACTAAGTAGTTCTTCAATGCTTCGTACATGATCGTGTCCTCTATTGTGGATTTGATAGGCGCGAAGAATTGCACCCGTGTAGAAAATTCTTAGGGCTACGGGGATTCGAACCCCGGTCTCCAGATCGAAAGGCTGGCGTCCTGCCACTAGACGATAGCCCCGTCCTTGGTGGCATGCGCACAACGTTCCAAACCGTGCTTTCACCACGGTATTTAAGGAATTATTTTTAGTGAGACTTCGTAATTGCTAGCTACTGCGGTCTCGATAATCTTTTGGAGTCGCGCGTCGGGCGCCGACTCTCTTTATTTGTTGGTTTCAGGCTTCCAGAGCCCAAACCAACAAACATATGACCATTACCTGTGAGCAGTGCTACAAAGGCTTGGTTGCAATAGTTTGTGCTGGGCGATAAAGAAAACATGATCGTTCTCCAAACGAATAAAGTATGAACTTCCAACTTACACCATAAAGGTAACATCCGTCAATACAAATTTTTGATGGAGTGGTATCACGTATGTACTTTTTATTTTGTCGTGGTATAAGAAGTGTAGTGACTTTCTTTGTGAAGGACAGGTTGTGAATCGTTCATTACAGTATCAGTGCCTCAGCAGCAGCCAATTCTATTGGTTGTTAGCCGCGTCGCACTTATCTGTTTTGGAGAATTACTCACATGTCCTTTCATATCAATCACTGTAAATTAGTCAATCAAATATTCTGCTTTGGCACACGAGGTCGATTTCCCAATCGTCCTTATAACCGTTGGCAGATGACTGAGTAATCACGCGCTTTCTTCCCGGATAGCCAAACTGGTAAGGCGCAACGCTTTGAACGTTGTTAGTCCAGGTTCGAACCCTGGTCCGGGAAAACACGCTTGCTTAGCCCAACTGGTAGAGGCATTGTCCTTAAGAGTCAATTAGTGCGAGTTCGAATCTCGCAGCAAGCAATTTGGCTGGTGTGACCCAATTGGTAGAGGTGGTAGTTTCAAAAACTACAAGTTTCGAGTTCAAATCTCGACACCAGCATAATGCCCGGCTAGGAAAATTGGTAAATCCGGCTGCCTTAGAAGCAGTAGTCTCCCAGTTCGAGTCTGGGGCTGGGCACCATTTTGGAGCAAAACCGAATTGGTTAGGAAGCGCTTTGCTAAAGCGTCGCCCACTTGGGTTGGGGGTTCGAATCCCTCTTGCTCCGATATCGGTGAGTGGATGAGTGGTTGAAATCACGGCTCTGTAAAAGCTGCGTGCGAAAGCACCGCGTTGGTTCGAATCCAACCTCACCGACAAAATGAGTGGGCATGGCAATGCCATGCCCCTACGTTAGAGCAGCACAGCATCGGAGGAAGAAGCAAATTACCCACCAGTTTAGTTAAACACCGGCGGTGCGTTTTATTTTTAAAATGCGCTCGGCATTTTTGTAGCAGATTTTGGCGCGGTCTTCTTCGCTTATTTTTACGTTGTCTATAAATTCGGCTGCCACTATTGGATCTTCGTAAGGGTAATCAGTAGAGAAAAGAATATTGTCGACACCAATGGCTGCCATACTACAAAGCAGTGGCGGTGCATCGAAGACACCGGATATGGTGATGATGATATTTTCTTTTATATAATGCGATGGTAGCTTTTTCAATTCTTTTGTATGAATGCTACCTGGCCATCTGCTGTCGAATCGCCATAATGTGAATGGTAAACCTTCGCCCATGTGGCCGAGAATAATTTTGAGTTTTGGCAGCCGATCGAATAGACCACTCATTATCAATCTTATTGTGTGACTGGCAGTTTCTGTGCCCCAACCCCAGAATGCACCTTGCATCGCGGGATAGTCTTTGAACACATATGGAACCTGAAATGGATTGCCGGGATGTATATAGATAGGAACATCCAGCTCAACTGCTTTTTCCCAAAATGGAATGTATTTCTGATCGTCAAGATAAACACCGTTGGTTTGTCCGTTTATCATTGCACCAACAAAACCTAATTCTTTAACGCAACGATTCAACTCTGCAGTTGCTGTCTCAGGTTCATGCATTGCAAGATGTGCAAATCCAGCATATCGTTTTGGATTTTTTGCAATTTCCGAATAGAGAAAATCGTTAGCCTCTATAGCTTTGCGCGCGCCAATTTTTGCGTCTTTCTCTCCCTGAAGGCCAGGAGAAGTTTGGGAAAGTACAGACAGTTCAATACCCGCTTTATCCATCATTTCAAGACGCTGCTGCGAAAATTCTGGCAGTCGCTTGTTTACTGCTTCGAGCATTTGAGGATTCAATAAACCGGTTACGGCCGCCTCATATTCCATAAAACCAGGAGCCATGAAATGTTCTTCAAGCGCAATTTTTTTCATCGTTCAACCCAAATTGTTTCTGAGCCAGAACGAGCAGCATATCACCAATCAATCTTCGTCGTGAAAGTGCTTTTGTACGTATGCCATTAGAAACTGCCTGACACGAGGGCTTGGATTGAAGGACTTATGGTTGAGGAGATAAACTCCCAATTCAACAACATCATGCCGTACTGTCCTATCATCAAGCGAATGTTCATGCCTTTGTCCTATCAGCCCTGCTACATCTCGGTCAAATAATCGATTTAAATCTGTGTTGCTTATACGCCCGGTTTCAGATCTAATTCGCAGCGCATCAAGAGCTGTTCCATAATCGGGATATGGACCCTTTAAGCTCTGGAGAAAATCATGGTTCATATCCGGAAGATTGTCACCTGCCTGTCTTGTTGCTCTAAAGAGATCCTGCGGCGAAATCTGATGACTAATGGTATCCCATGAATTGCTGTACGTAATTGAGTTGAGACTTGGATCATATCCAGTGACTGTAGACCAGTGTCCCCAATTCGTATTTGGATCCGCTCCGACTGCGTAGCCGCTTCCTCGTTCATTCCAAAATGGCTGATTGCGAACATCAACGCCCACGATGATAGGCATGTGAGTGTTAGCAAGGATACGCTCTAAATCTTGAGGAGAATTAGCGTGTTTTATATTGTCTGATTCGTCACTAGAATTATCAATAATCGTCAAATCATTTTTGCCGGTTAATGCTGTGTAGGACGCAATTAAGTCATCAGCATTCGTGCCGGGAAATGGTTGGCGCTTTCCAAAAGCATCGGTATAGTAGTCGGACGCTTGTCCTTTTGCGAGTGGACCATGCTCATCATGATATGTCCATGAGCTGCCCTGGTTTCTCAAACCAAGATTGAGTGATGCGGCTTGAAATATTTGACTTGCATAACTACGAGTATAGGTTGTAGGGTTGTCCGATTCATGAGTAGGGGTGAGATCCACCGGAATTGTTGTACCGTTTTGCGCATGATATTTGCCCGTCAGTGCACTTTGCGTTATGAGATCTGCTGCAACAGAAGGTTGAGTCATGTACACAACTGTCTCTAAAGCAGACGGACCGCAAGTATCGTTGAAACCATTTTTGGCCTTCATTGGATTAGCAGCCAGTTCCATTACTTGCTGCGCTAAACGATTTCGATCTTTGACATAAACAGATCCGAAGGGGGCAGAGAGAAGTTTGTCTACCGATTGATAGGTTGCCTGTATCTCTGAATCGGACAAATGATCGCGCTTGGCTCGTTGTTCAAACGTCTCCATATTCTTGGAGAAGGTGTTTAAGTCAGAGGCAGATAGATTCTCCTTTGCAGTACGTTTTAAAGAATCACGGGTTGCGTCGAGATCTTTGGGGGATGTCGTCTTACCGGTAGGAGATTTGTCACTAATTTTAGTATTGTCAGTCAGCTCAACATTAGAGAGCCCCACACGATCCATGACTCGGTGGGCACTAGCAATTCCACTTTTGGTTGAGTCAAACCAGTTGTTTTGATCACTTCGTGTTACAGGAGCGGTCGCAACACGAGCTTCGGGCGAACCCGGTTTGGGCGGCGTTTCAAGGTTTTGGGTGTCTAATCCCATAAGTATGAATTGGTAATCGGAAGTCAGAGAGGGTGCCGAACGGCTGAAGTCAAGAATTGGCTAGGGTTGAACTCGCTTTGGCATGAGTTTAGCTGAGCCATGTAACGCCTTCGTGACAACTGCTTTGGCAAGAAATTTTTCAAACTCAGCCGGGAACTTCCGCCAATAGCTTCTGTCTGTAATCACAGAAAAAATAAGTGGAATAAGACGTTCAAAAGAAATGATTTCTCCAGCACCCAAAAAAAGTGGGTGCTGGTTCTTTTTGAGGAACTTGCGAAATTGGCATCTCGTCACTTATGAAAATAAGTATGCACACGAGGGATGATTATTATGCCGCGCTCACTAGGTAGAGAATTTTCCTCGCTCCATTCCGAGCAAAAACCAGATGTTGTGATGAGCGCCACAAATAGAGCTGCCGCTTTATGGTGGGTATTTGCTTTGTTCTTCGCTGTGCTTTTTGTAAGCTTTTTAGTTGCAATGGAAACGAAGACTCCGAATATTCCGGTTGAGCAAATCCAAACAGTCAACCCTAATATTTCAGCACCGTCTCTCAAGCAAGAGCCAAATGGTCCGGCGCATTAGCAAAATAG
>CAJCIF010000302.1 GCA_903970355.1 Actinomycetota bacterium | reverse complement strand
TTCCTTGATTTCCTTGATTTGCCATAGACGGCAATCCACTTGAATAGCTGCCAGTTTGCAATTGTGCGCGCCGCGCAAAATCCGCAGCACTGATCACTTCACCCGTATCTACATCTTTGTAGCGGGTTATTACACCGTGATCGTTAATTTGTGGTTTCCAACTCATTCAAAACTCCTCGGTCATCGCATCACCCAAAGTGCTGGGTTAACTGGACTCACTTATGCTTCCGATTCGCAATCCTTCAGCAGTGTGCCTAATTTGGTACTGTACTTTTATAGTTCTTGTCTTCGGCGCTTGGTTTGGCACACTCAGTACTTGCTGGCCTTCCACACAGACCGTAACCGTTCCATCTCCCTGGCTTGGACCAAGATAAACCTTGTTTGCTGTAAAGCGACTTTGTATTGAAGATTCATGAATTTGATGTGCAATTGTTGACGTCCAGATGTTTGTTCTGTAAGCCGATGCGCACTCAGGCGTCATGTAAAGTATTGCTCTTTCTTGGCTTGCCTGTGCGGAACTTGCACTCAAGTCCCAGGCGAAGGGCAAGAATTGTTGAATGAGCGTTTGAGCCATATTTGGATCCACAATATTTGGATCCGGGATGCTCGGCGCATTGGGGGCAGCAGCGCTGCCATAAGTAGTAACTGGCATATTCGGAACACCGGTTACATCCGGATTGCTCATCCAAGCCTGTCTTTGACGTATATGTTGCTGTGGTGCCGGTGCAGGCATAAACAAGAAAGTAAAAAACATGCCAGCCATTAGACCGGCTATGCCAGTCATGATGAGCGTTAGTTTGAATTTTTCCCCTGCTTGATAATCGAACATCTCTTTTAACTCTTACTGTTAACCGGCACTGGCATTTAAATATTCGGGAGAGAAAGTATCCGGAGTTACTCCCTGAGCAAGAAGGTGACAAGCCCAGCGTGCATCACCGTTGCACAATTCAATGAGCTTGGTGCGCATTGGCTGATCTTGGTTGGGTTCGGTAGTAGCTACCCAGTACATAAAACGAGGCACCACCAGCTTCACAACCCCACGCGACATCTTATGATAGATGAGAAATGCATCGCTGTATTCACGGTTTTTACGTGTCAAGTGAGCAATTGAAGACATTTCTTGTGAAGTTAATCCGCAAGATTCTTTTATAAGTTCGAAGTTGCTTGGATCATTACCAAGAATGATTTTTATGGCACTGTTGGTGGCAAGGTTGCGAGCGCGATCGTCTTTCAGCAAGTCGCCTAATTCTTGGGAAATGCCCATGAACAAGAGACCTAAGTGGCGGCTGGTTCTGGAAGCATCTTCAACAAGAGTCTTACCGCCTTCATAACGAAGCAAGCGCCAGAGTTCGTCTATGCAGAATACAAAACGCGCCGGTTTGCCGGCTACCATCTGTTCGTGCTTGTGTTGAGCGGCTCTGCGCAAGACAAAGTCGGAGACGAACAAAGTCACAACGGCTTCTAGCGTTTTATCATGGGCAAGCTCTGATGTATCGAACACCATCAATTGCGCATCCATCGGAATGGTAGTTGGTCCGTCAAACAGTTTGCCAAAAATGGCGCCTCTGCAATATAAACTCAGTCTGCTAGCCAGATCTGCACAGAGTTCGGCTCGGCGTGTGTTGGAAGTGCGACCGGATTCTTTGTGCAGCCATGCCACTAAATCGGATTCGAACGGTACGCGACTTTCCGCAGCAGCTTCTTTATAAATTTCCTGAATAGCATGCATAAGAATTGGCTTCTCATCCTTATTCAGTGCTTGTTCGCCTTTCTCACCCAACATAACGGAGTGGAAATTCAAGATTTTGATGATGTGAGATTCCGGTGGATTAGCCGGATCGATCGGATTGCCATCAGATTGGAAAAGCGGCAGATCATAAAGATTGAGGCAAACTTGTCCATCTGGTCCAAGCTTGATATAAGCGGTATCGTCATACACTTCGGCAAGCATCTTATAGCTGCCGGAGCGGTCGATAATCACCGTCTTTGCACCAGCCAAAGTCTTCAGCTGAATGATTTGCTGAGCGACCATGGATTTACCTTCCCCTGGTTGCCCGAAGATTACACAAAGAGCATTAGGCAGTTTTTCATCGTAGGGATCGAGAAAGACCGGTTCAAGAGTTTCTTTTGCAAAGCCCAACCAATCTCCAAATTCTGAGCCGATTTTGGCATGAACGAATGGGAAGGAATTGCGCACCGTTGGTGTCCGGACAATCTTGCCGCGTCGCATTACGTCGAGTCCCATGCCCGGCAGGCTTCCGACAAATAGCGCTTTCTGTTCATGATGGCCAACGACGAATCGAGCGCCGCGGCATTGTGGTGCTGCTGTTCTCACCATTTCCGAAGAGCGATTGAGTTCATCGAGTGTATCGGCACAGATCGTGAAATAAATGGCATAGTTGAATACTTCAACGTTGGTTGTATACAACTCAGAACCAACTTGCGCCGCTTCTTGTGCTTTCTCAGCTTCTTCCTGGTTCGGGCTGGAGCGTTGTCCCATTATGCCTTGATAGGTGTTGGCATGGGCTTGTGATTGTTTGCGTTGCAATTGCTTGCGGAAAATATCTTTGTCGAGCTTGTGCGCGTAGATGCTCATGCGCCATTCGCAGTTCAGTCTCAAAAGCGGTTGCAACCAGAGCGGACCTGTTCTTTCCGGCAGCCTGTTCATGTAGAGAGTTCGAATATAACGTCCTTTCGATCGCGTTTCTTCCAGGGCGGGGTCTGCTTCTATCTCGGCATCATCAAGTTCAGTGGCCGTGTAATCTGAAATTAAGGCATAGTCTGGTTTGCTAAAGTCGTAACGAGACTCAGCAAGCTGCTGTCTCAAGGTAGCCGGCTCTGCATCTGGGAAAATTCGTCTTAAACCAGCCGGCATAGGAGCAACCTGAGGACGCAATGGCTCAGGCAATATATCTTCAGCAGCTCCGATTGCAGAAGGGTTCATCTCGCGATAGACCATGCGGAAATATTCAATAGCAGAAATTGCCCGAGCAGACATGCCACAACTGCCAAGCTGACTTACATAACCGCTGGCGCGCTGCACTAAAGTACTGACGTTTTTAACGTGCATACCGAGAGATTGGCGTGCTGCTTGATTGGTAAAAGCATCAACGATATTGTTGACGAGATTTTCTACAACGCTGTGTTTAGCAGGCTTTTGTTTTGGCGGACGATAGCAGAAGGTAGCGTAAAACTTGAGTTCCGGTACGAAGTTTTTGGAGAGAAGATTCGCTTCATCATTTTCAACGCCCTTCGCCACGTACTTGAGAAAATCGTCTTCGACGACATCAACGGGATGGCGAGAGAAGTATTCGCGCTTGCTTATGTTGTGGCAGATAACCGTGAGTTGCACCGATGTATCGATGCCGTTCAAGAAACCAGTGAAGTGGTTCATGAGAGAGATAAGACGCATTTCGTCGAATCCGCTAACATGCACGCCACCTATTTCAAAGCAGCAACGGTAGCTGCCGTCTTTCATAACCAGTATGCCAAGCCCGGAGGCACCATCTTGGAAAAGATCCCAGAGAGGCAAAATGCCTGCTCCCGATGGATGAGTTCTCGGCACCGATTGGCTAGGCAGATTTTCCAGTGGTCCCTGAGAATCAGATGACGCTTCTTTCGATCGTTTTAGCAAACCAAAGAGATTGCTGGTTTTTATGTAAGGGCGGCTTACTGAGCTAGTCATCGATACCTACTCGGAAAATTGGGGGTATTCTTCATCAAGGAGAAAACGGGTTGGGTTTGGATCTGGTCCCGGAATGAGCACTTGCGAAGTGAGATAGAAGTTGATGATTTGCTCCCAGCTGCCTATTGATCCGTGTATGGTAGCCAGGGCATAAAGCGGTCCGATCATGCCGAGCAACATGGAAAAATCAAGACGCAAATCTTGCCCGGCGAAAGTAACAGGATTGCACCAGGAATAAAACTGAGTAGACAAAATCAAACTAATCAAAATTGCGATTAGCTGGTCATATCTAAGACCAAATAGCTTTGGATGATCTTCTAAATTAAGCGGTGTGATGTCTTCCATGTCTCTTCTTCTCTTCTAAAAATTCATTGGCACTGAAATAAGATCTTCTTCGTTGGCACTGAGCTTCTCCCACTCTTCCGGAAAGTAGATGATCCTCACAAAGGAAGGATCGAGAGCAACCGGATCAGGCCATTTCCGCATGGCATATGTCTTTTGCTGATCGATTAATTGCTGAGGTAATTTGGCATAGTCGGCTTGAACGCGACCGTATTCTTTAATGGCGTTTTTGAAATCACCAAGCAAGCGATAGGTTTCGGCTAGCAAATAGTGAAAACGATCGCGATTGCCGTACCATTCTTCATCAGAAAGGGCGGTTACAAATTCTTGCGCTGCCAGTGTCAACCAGCGCATTGTTTCAGCGCCGCATTCCCGTGCGCACCAATAGCCATTTAAAGCCAGGACGGCACGATCGATACTATGAGCCTGGATCTTACGCCCAGTAAAAACGGCATGGGCAAATTTCTTTGAATACTCAACTTCAGGAGCCTTGGCAAGACTTTCCGGGTCGACATCGCTAAGCTCAAATGAGGTTGACCACCAGGTATAAACACAATTCGGGCAGATTGCCACCATGCTGCTGCGCACTATGCCGTCGGGCAGAACGCGGTGTAAGTCTGTCTCCATGGGCGTCATAACGTTCATCTCAGGCAAGTAATCAACCATAGGTGCAGCGAAGATCTGCTTGCAGGTTGGGCAAACGAGACTCTTGAGCCCGATAATAATGCCTTCAATATTCATGAGAAGTGCCATTGCGTGTAGCCTGTTGAGAGAAAAACCTTCAACACCACACAGATTAGGACTTCGTAAGCTCTCATACAATCGGGGGATTCCCCCCTGGAGTGGGAAGATTCCCATACCATTGTCAAGAATTTAACTAAGGGCTTACCAATAGTAGGCGTCTTGGTCTGTCGACGTATCAGCGTTGCCACTTTCTCTAAATGTTGGTTGGCCGCGACTCGGATTGTTGTAATAGTTGCCACCGCCGCCACGGTTACCGCCGCCGCCGCGGTTACCGCCGCCACGCGAATTATAAGTGGCTGGGTTGAACTGCTGGTAGAGCCTTGCGCTTGCTATATCAATTGGATTTTGTCTTGGCGGTGCCATTGACGGACCATTGTCATTTGAAGCTACCGTCCCGATTATTCGCACAACATCTCCACTGCCACCACCGCCAATGTTAGGCACATAATCTGGACGGTTCATAATCTCTCTTATGTTTTCCGATCTCACCACATAGCGGGCTTGATCCATCGTCACCCCTGAGCCGCCTCCCGGCATGCGCTCGATAATATCGCGTGCCGTTGCAATTTCTGGCGCACTCATATTGTTGCCCCAGTTCGATTCCATCATGAGCTGAGCCGTGACAATGTTGTCCACCGTAAAAGCTTCTTGCGGCATTTGATTGGCTACGACGGAAGCAGCTTTAAGCAGATTTTCGTCTACCATGCCACCGTTTGTGCGTGCGCTTTCGTTCATTACCGAGTAGAGAACGTTCATATTTTGTGAATTGGAAAGCGTTTGCTGCGGTATGCGCGCATTCTGCATTTTGATTTGCAGTTGCGGCGTAGATTCCTTTATGTAGAATCCTCTTTGGCTCACACCAGCCTGGGCAACACCCTGCGCATCGCGACCAAAATCTTGGCCGCCGCCTTGCTGACTGACGTAAGCATTGACGACCATGTCTTGGTTGCCGCCACCACCCATTCCACCCATGTCGCCACTGAAGCGAACATTGGGATTGCCGGCTCTTGGCGGAGGGGCATTGAGATTGAGGGCTTGCATCAAATTCATGGCAGCCGCTCCGGCGCCACGATTTCCCACTAAGCGCACGGTTGCATTTTGTTGAGGAGCCTGCGAACCCATTGAAGCGGCAGCACCAGCTAAATCTGCCGGATTGACAGGTCCGGGAGCGGTGGCACCGTAATTTACATACGCCGTTTGTTCGTGCGACGCGGCAGCCGGAGGAGCATCGCTTGTAAACACGCTTTGTATACCGGAAGACGGTGCTGAACCGCCAGGCATGGTGACCTGGGCAGCCGGTGCTGAACCATGGGATATGGCAGCGCGTGCGCCGTGATCAGCGCGCACTGTTTGATAGGCAGCTTGGAAATCTTCTGGTCTCGGTTTCGGATTATTTGCAGTTGCGACACTGGCAACTTCTTGCACAAAGCCAAGATCTGTAAGCTCACTACGATCAGGTGACCATTGGTGAATAGCAGCAGCTGCTCCTACAACGCCTGGGCTCAAGCCTCTGCCCACTGTCTGCATGTAGACGTTCTTTTGATATTGAGGAGCGCCTGCACCGAGATCAGAATTAGCGAGAGTTTCGAGCACTTTAGCAGTTCCGAACAAGGCATGCGGTTGGATGTCTCTCCGCAATGAACGAGCGTTGACGTTAGCAGCGGCACCTCTGTTTGCATCGGTGTAGTCACCACCGTGTCCGCCGATGAAATCTTGAATAGTGTCGATATCCGGAGACCATCCTGATTGAGCTGCCCATGGGTTGGTGGATGCCCAGACGTTCATAGCAAGAGCTTGCTCACCTTTCTCGCTCTTCACTGGTCCAAAACGATTGTTCAGGTAGCTTGTAACAGCATTGCCTTTATTACCGTGCAAATATTCATTGACACCACTGGCGGTTTCACGGAACATCGCTTGCTCCATGCGAACGCTAGCGGCACGGCTGCCACGCCAACCAAAACCACCCATGTT
>CAJCIF010000301.1 GCA_903970355.1 Actinomycetota bacterium | reverse complement strand
AAATAGATCACGTCTTGCCCATTATTCAGGAAATGATCGCAGAAGGATTGATTGTTGTAGATGAGGTACAAGCAATCCGCATGAACGGCAAGAAATAGCGAAATCGCTTTCAATAACGCTTTCTTACGAAATCTCTCAATTTTGAAACGAAGAGATCAATTGGGGCGGTTACGACCGTGTCGGTCTTGATATCCACGAGAAAGCGCGTAGAATACTGATTAGAGGCTTATCCCGTTAGTAAGAACGACCGTGGCAATAGTTACCGTAGCACCTGGTTCAGTTAAGCGAATAAAGCTCGAAAAGTGGCTATGGAAGCTGATTTTTATAAGCCTTGCCACTCTTGTGACCGCTTCATCAAATACACCAGATTCGGTTGCGAACGTACACTCTTTGAATGGCACGGTGAAGCTGGAAGATCGGCATCAAGACTCAGTTTCTGTGCCGGTTTTCTATATAACAAGCCGGAAGGCGGAAAAAGAGCCGGGATATTCAACGGACCGATCTGATTCTCTCGATTTTGGCAGGTGCACCGTCACCTTACCTACATCCTTTAAAGAAGTGCCAGATCCTGGTTTAACCGGCGACCTCGGCTATAAAGTCAAAGATGGCAGTCATCAAATAAGAGTGGCAGCACCGGAGCGTTTCGATAACACAGATGACTTCATAAGCGCTGTTAAAAGCGTCCAGGATAAACGCTCAGACAAACGCGTCATTGTCTTTGTGCATGGCTATAATTGCTCCTTTGAAAAGGCGATGAAGATAGGAAGCAAGCTTTCCTACGGCACAACCTTGCCTGTAATCGTCTACTCCTGGCCTTCTCAAAATCACATTCTTGCTTACTCAGCCGATGAGTGCAATGCAGAATGGAGCGCTCTTGATTTTGAGCATATCTTGAATTTAGTAAGCCAGAAATTCGGCACCGAAAACCTCACTCTCATATCGCACAGTATGGGTTGTCGCATTATTGTCTGGGCACTAAACCCTTATTCCAACACGCTTGCCACCCAAGCTTCCAATCCGGAAAGATTGCAGCACATCTTTTTCTCCTGTCCGGACATTGATAAGGACACATTTGCTAAGTATTACAGCCGCATAGCAAATGCCAGCAAAGACACGAAGATTTTCGTTTCAAGCAAAGACATGCGGTTAGCCATTTCACAGGCACTGCACGGCTCGAGCCGACTGGGAAGACCGGTGCGCCATTCCCATGAAGTGCCTCTCATTCCCGGCATAGAAACTGTCGATTTCAGCGCTCTCGACCATGGCATTGGTCATTACATTCCATACACTCTCATCTTCCAGACCCTCAACCATGAAGTCGCTCAGGATGGGATTCAGCTCATTAGAAAGACGAATAAAGATGTCAGTCGATCCTGGACACAAGCAGTTCGGATTGCCCGGAAACACTGATTATTAACCAGTCTTTATCGCAGTGCAAAATCGCGGATCCCAATATTCGGACTGGATTTGTTCGTTTATAAAACAAGCGCGCCAGGGCAGTGATACCGTGCGCGGTTCAATTTATTGGACGCTGGCAGTATTAGTAAATAGGCTCAGAGAGCCGTTTTCCATCCACAATCTCTACACGTATAACCTTTATAAATATAGATATTGCTCAGTGCCAAGCAAAATTTCCCTGTCGTATATGGCGCAAAGAGGTGGATACTATGAAAGCGATGTTATTGTCAATAGCAGCCCTTATGTGCGTCATTCTGACCCCACCGGTTGCAAATGCTCAAGGATTATTTGGTGGCCGTTATTACGCACCGGTGAGAAACTATGGATTTAATCCGGGCATGATGAGCCCCTATAACGGTTACGGTGGATACGGCTCTGGTGGTTGCGGATGGCATCACCACAGACATCACCGTCGCTGGGGTTATTAAGAACCCCACCGAAGCGCCCTGCACCAAATATGGTGCAGGGCGCTTCATTTAATGATGCTCTCTTATTTAGCTGGCTTTTCGGTGGCCCATTTCACTGAATAAATGCACAATTGAGCCAAACAAGGAATCATGCTCTTTCATTCTGCGTAACGTGCGGATTGCTCTTCGCGATACACGAGGGTCATCATCGTTTACTAGTGATTGATAAAGATGATCGGGAAAGTGAGAAGTCTTGGCAATTTCATAACGAACATAAGCACTTCTATCTTTCGCCAATTTCCACATAAGCGAAATCGACTTTGGATTTTTGGCGACAACGCCTCTTACAATGGGCGATTCGTCATCGGCAAGCATTTCAAGCAGATCGAGATCGGCATTCGGATTGACGGCCAGTTTTTCGAATAAATCGTAAATTGGGCAGAGCTGCTTAAACTCGAAAAACACAGATTTCAGAATCTCAGAGGAAGTTTCAGCATTGCCGGCGATCAGGCTGAGCTCAGCAAGCCGTTCCGTAGAATCGTTGTCGGTTGAGTCTTCATATATAACTGAATGCATTTCTTTTTCTCCTGCGTTCTGGGGGAAATAGTAATGCGGAATGCCCTTGAAAAAATCCAGCAACCTAGGTATCCATCGGTCAAGGCGTCAAGCCATCAGGCACTCCCCCGGGGAACTCCTGATCGATAGCTTCTTGAATGCGTTCAATGCGGTGCTGCGGATTTGGATGTGTGCTGAAGAATTCCGGTGTTCTGGAGCGGCTTACCTTTTCAAGTATTTGCATAACCTTGATCATGGAACGGGGGTCATAACCAGCCTTAGCAGCAAAACGTACCCCTAGTTTGTCGGCTTCCAATTCATCCTGCCTGCCGAATTTCAAGCTGACCACTTGGGCGATCAAAGCAGCGACAGCTGCGTTGTTTTGGGTAGAAGGATCGTTTGGATCATAAGTAGCTAAAACTGCGGCTCCGGTTAAACCTTGCGACAACTGTTGTTTGGCAATTTGCTGGGCGGAATGACGCGCCACAACATGACCGACTTCGTGCGCAAGCGTGCAAGCTACTTCACCGCGAGTATTTAAAAGCTTCAGTAGCCCCTCAGTGATGAACACCTGGCCGCCTGGTAAAGCAAAAGCGTTAATTGTCTTCTGGTCCGCCAGTAAATGGAAATCAAATTTATAAGGAGTTGTGCCAACTTCTGTCTTTGAAACCAGTGAGTTGCCGATTTCCGACACCTCAGCCTGCATCGTCGCATTCCTCGACATTCCGCCAAACTGATTGGCCATCTGCGGAGCGGACTGCAATCCAAGCGTAATTTCTTGTTGTGGACTGATATCAACGTGCTGCTTTTGCTGAGTAATTGGATTGTATTCGGTTGAACTTAGATAACCAATAATTGAAAACGCGGCAATGACAAGGGCAATAATCAGCCGCCCACTAATACGAAAACCACCGCCAGAAGGCTCACCAGTTGACCCGCTTGCAAATACCATGCTTTAAACCTCAAGGCATATATATATTGAGTTGCTTTGGAAATTGACGACATGCTCAGCCGTAAGTGCCCGGACCAGTATAATTGAAAAATACAATGGTCTGGTACCGTATTTAGTACCATCTTCTCTTCTTATGGCGAGGGGCAGATAAAAATGTAGGGAGGGTTCCACCCGGAATACGAAATAACAGGTTTAAACTTTTGATTTAAAACTCGGGCAAGAATGATAATGTTTGGGAGAATTGTTCTGCTCGTAAGCACCCATATTGACAAGAGGATTTCACCGCAATGATTCCATCTCTCAAGTCCGCCGTCTTCGCCCTCAGTATCGTAGTTCTTGGAGCCGGTACGGGCGCCATGGCAGAGACCAGTGGTAAAACCATACTCGACACGGCAAATTCCGCCGGCAATTTCACGACTTTACTCAAGGCTTTTCAAACGGCTGACATGGATAAGGTCCTGAAGGAAAAAGGTCCTTTGACAATTTTTGCACCAAACGATGCCGCTTTTGCAAAGCTCCCAGCTCCGGCACTCAATGACCTTCTCAGCAACAAAGCAAAACTTGCAAATTTGCTCAAATACCACATCGTAAGAGCGAAAGTTATCTCCCGGGACGCGTCAAGATATGGAACTGTTGAGACACTAGAAGGTGATGTGCTTGCGATCCGAGGCACTCCAGCAGCTATGACTGTTGAGACTGCCAATGTCGTCAAGCCGGATATTTCGTGCACCAACGGCTATATTCAAGAAATCGATCAAGTCTTAATGCCGTCCGACAAATTGCAGTAATTTGCTTCTAAACAAGGGCAAAGACCATCCAGGTGGTAAAAACTGAGTCGGCGCGTAAAGCTAGATTTCTCACAAATTTCTCAGCTTTCTCTAGCTTGTCTTGCGGAAACGCGCCGCTCTCCACATCCAAGCCCGAAACATATGTTTCGAGTTGTCATTTGATTTACCCCAATGAAACCCTGAATGCTTTATGCTCTAGGGACAAACGTTATATCGCTATTCAATTCGGAAACTCATCTCTTGAACTTAAAACCAATCATCAACTTTTTGGATTCAGACTATTTCGCCGAAGGCGCAGATGTTGTTAGAGCCCAACCGGCACAGTTCCGACCGTTAGGACTAACCTCTTTCATCTTTGTCCATGCCGTATGCTTATGCGTCTTTTTTGTAGGCGTAAGCCCAATCGCATTCTGGATGGCAGTAGTGCTCTACATAGGGCGTATGTTTGCCGTCACCGGCTTCTATCATCGCTATTTTTCGCACCGCACTTTCAAAACCTCGCGAGCGGGCCAGTTGTTTATAGCGTTGTGGGGTTTAACCGCTGTGCAGCGTGGACCACTCTGGTGGGCAGCACATCACCGTACGCACCATCAAATGTCCGATACCGAAGGAGATCCGCACTCAGCGAAATTGCGTGGTTTCTGGTACTCGCATATGGGTTGGATTACAAGCTATAGCAATTTGCCGACCGACTACTCCAAGATTCCCGATCTCGCCAAATTTCCGGAATTGGTATTTCTGAATCGATTCGACTGGGCATTTCCGATTAGCGCTACTTTCGGGGTTTGGGTGGTAGGCGAGATTCTCAAAGTCAACGCGCCGCAACTTCATACCAACGGCTGGCAACTGGTTGTCTGGGCTTTCATTAGCACGGCATTTCTTTATCACGGCACGTTTTTCATCAACTCGCTTTCTCACATCTGGGGAACACGCAGATTTGAAACCGAAGACGAAAGCAAAAACAATTTCTTGCTTGCCCTTATAACCTTGGGTGAAGGTTGGCATAACAACCACCATCGCTACCCCGGTATCGCCCGGCAAGGCTTGGTCTGGTGGGAAGTTGATTTGACCTACTACGGGCTCAAATTTATGGAGTTATTGGGCATCATTTGGGATGTGCGTCGCAACCCAATTGAATCCTCGGCCGTTCGCGCCCAGGA
This sequence comes from Actinomycetota bacterium, assembly GCA_903970355.1. GTDB lineage: Bacteria > Cyanobacteriota > Vampirovibrionia > Obscuribacterales > Obscuribacteraceae > CAJCIF01. Next base: position 775 of record CAJCIF010000301.1, on the reverse strand, counting down.
AAGCCTCGAACAAGAAAACCTGGTGGCAGAGCAGCAAGTCTCGGAAAAACAAACCGAGGCTAAACAACCGGTACTGCAATAAATCGCACCGCCCTGAGTGCCGCAACCAAGCACCGCCTGTAGTGCTAGTTCCACTCGTTCGAGCCAGTCTTTGCCCAGTATTTGCAGGATGGCTTTAGCACCCGTAACGTTTAAATGACGGGGGCTTAAACGGACTCAGGAGCATAACGTGCAACTAATTTAAGATTGCGCAAATCGCCGTCCCTATGGTCTCTTCAATGGATGGGGTCTAAACACACCGTCAAAGCTGCGATACACTTGAATTAGGGAAAACATACTGCTGAGCTAATTACAGGCGCCATGAGACAAGCTTTCAACTCGGAATTCCATCAAACCGCTTCGAGACGAATGAATCCCACAGTGTCCGTGCTTGTTATAGAAGACAACGAAGATCAGCAAATCATTTTCAGAGCCTTCGCACAACGGCTCAAAATGTCGGCAAACATAGTAAAGCGTTGCACGGACGGACTTGCTGCCGCTCAAAGCGAGACATTCGATATCATTTTGCTCGACTGCAAAATGCCGGATATGAGCGGTGCGGAATGTGCACAGCGCATTCGAGAGATCGATCGCACATACGGACGCCATACACCGATTATCGCCGTTACTGCGCGCGCTTTGCCGGGCGACCGGGAGAAGTGCCTTGAAGCGGGAATGGATGACTATCTCAGCAAACCTTTTACGGTCGATCAACTCGAACAAAAAATTCATGTTC
>CAJCIF010000300.1 GCA_903970355.1 Actinomycetota bacterium | reverse complement strand
GGTCCGTAGCGGTCAAACTCTACAACTTTCATACTGTCTCTATTTTCGTGATTCCAAGATTTTGAGCCAATTGGACTTGTAAATTTTGGCAGAAAGTCGTCGTATTCACAAAACTATCAGTTTCCCTAGTCTTTACCCGGGTAAAATCTAGGATGGCTGGCTTATTGAATAAAATAGAATGAGTCAAAGCTAGCAGCTCGAAGGGGTAATTGATGAAGGATGCGATCATAGTTTTTATCATCGTGCTTGTGGTTGGCAGCATCATTAATAGCATTCAGGCCCCCCCTCCGCCGGCACCGGCACCACAGACTCAGGATAACGGGCAAGAAGTTCCTCCCAATAGTAGCCAAAATCAGGGAGCTGGACCGGTTTCAACCCTACCGGAGTCAACTTACAAAGGGCCGGACAAAATTGCAAGCGTGAGCGAGTCCAACTTTCAATCGGAAGTCCTGGAGCAGAAAGAGCCGGTTCTAATCGATTTTATTCACGACAATTCCGTCCCCTGCACAAAGATGCGCCCGATTGTTAATGAGCTTGCCAACAAGTACAACGGCGCTCTAAAAGTTGTCCAGATCGACATTATGGATAACCCTTCCATCGCCAATAAATACGATATAAGCGCAGTCCCGGCCTTTGTTTTACTTGATGGCGGTCAGTCCGAAGGACCCTTCGTGGGTGCCATGTCCAAAGATCGTTTGGCGCGCATTGTGAGACCTCATCTCAAAGTCACACAAGCAAAAACCGCAGCATCAGAGGGTTAAACGGGCATTTTTTGTGTCGGGTGATTAGAATAGCGGTATGAAAGCAGCAATTATCACGTTTGTCATCATCATGATCTTCACCTGTTGGGTGCAGGACTCCGGCCAACGCGTAAGTCAGACGATGCGTATTAATGGCAAGATTGAAAACACTAAAATCGGTTGTGAAAAGCAGGATCGTCCGATCGGTGAAGTTGCAATCACTGACTATCCTGGCGATAAAGAGGGGACCGGAATAGTGACGGGAATTAGCACAGGTCCTAGCGGGCAAAAAGCGCAATTCCCTTATTTGGGTAATAAATAGAGGAAACAACTGATGAAAACTTGGGCTCGATGGGTTCTTCTAATTCTATGGGCGGCGTTGCTTCTATCAACGGTTGCTTTCTGGAATCCTTTCACGTCTTTCCCTGCTCTATTGAAATATTCCGTTGTTTCCATCGTGTCCGCCGTTATTTTCGGTGGCTTCATGATCATGATGCAATTTTTCATTTTGCTTACGATCATCTTTCCACTCCCTCAAAGAGCAGATGCGAAGGCGCCAAAACCATTTTTCAAATCAGCTCTGCCATTTCTCTATAAGAAGCCAAAATTTGATCCCAAAGCCCCTACTCGTCTCAATGAGCTGATTGGTAACGATCCGGCGAAAGTAGAAATAGCGGAAGTTATCGATATGCTGGCTAACCCGCAAAATTACACGGCTTCAGGAGCCGAAGTGCCACGAGGTATGTTGTTCATTGGACCACCAGGTGTCGGTAAAACATTGTTCGCACGTGCAATCGCGAACGAAGTAGGTGTGCCCTTCTTCGTGCTGGAAGGTGGCGCTATATCGGGACTCTTTATGGGACTCGGCGTACTCAAGCTGAAAACACTGTTTGCTAAGTTGCGTCGATATGATAAGGCAATAGTTTTTATCGACGAAATTGATTCAATAGCGGTAAGACGGCAACAGGACAAAGGGTTTGGTGGTGTCGCTGACATGACCATGACTCTCAATACCTTATTAACCGAAATGGATGGTTTCCGGACTTCTAATTTGCTTGTAATTGGTGCAACCAATAATGATGGCATTCTCGATCCAGCCCTTATGCGAGCAGGGCGGATGGATCGACGAATCTATTTTCAATCTCCGACGCCCGAAGAGCGAAAGGGATTGTTTCGCTATTATTTGAAAAAAGTTCGCTGTGAACTCCCAAATGTGGATGCTAGCTCAACAGATCTGCCTGGAAATGATGTTGTCGACCTCGACGAACTTGCAATGCTTACAGCCAATTATTCTCCTGCCGAAATTGCAGGAGTTGTGAATGAATCTGCATTGATTGCTAATCGACCCGGAAATGGTGGCAAAGTAACTACAGAGTTTGTGAAACAAGCGTTAGACCGGATGGCAGTTGGTTTAGAGAGAACCACGGTAGGAGCTGGTTTAGAGATAGCCAGCCATGATCCGACAATTCGTTTGGAGCATGTAATTGGAATTGATGACGTAAAGCAAGATGTTCAGGAAATAGTAGATTTCCTAAAACACGGCGACGAATTGCGCAAAATTGGCGCAAAAATACCGAAAGGTTTGCTTTTGGTTGGGCCCCCTGGCGTGGGTAAAACCATGCTCGCTAAAGCGATTGCAAACGAAGCAGGCGTGCCATTTTTGGGTTTTTCGGCTAGTTACTTCAAAAGTATGTGGCAAGGTGAAGGTGCAGGAAGAATTCGTGCGCTTTATACACAAGCGCGTAAAAGCCCCGCTGCAATAGTATTTATTGATGAAATTGATTCACTTGGTGGCAGTAGAACAGACACAGGTACTGAAAGGACTACTGAGCTAAACCAGATTCTCGTTGAGTTGGATGGAATTGGTAGAAGCAACATAATTACAATCGGAGCGACAAACTTAGAAGAGCAACTTGACCCTGCCTTCACCCGTTCAGGAAGATTCGATCGCAAATGCTATGTTAGCTTGCCAGATTCAGAGGGACGCAAGCTTCTATTCAAGCAATATCTCAAATCAATAAAACTTGCTTCCGAGCCTGATCTCGAGAAGCTTGCCAACATGACTACTAATTTCTCTGGTGCTGATGTAGCAGCAACAGTAAATGAAGCAGCGATTATTGCAGTGCGACATGGTGGCAAGCATGTAGAACAAATTGACTTAGAAGAAGCAGCGGAGCGGATTTCAGTCACTGCAGGAAATAAATTAAGTACAGGCGGCATCAATATTTCCAAAGTGCCGGACCTGGACATCAAATTCGATGACGTCAAAGGGATGGAAGGAGCATGTGCTGAAGCTGCTGAAGTAGTGGCCCTTCTCAAGCACATCGACAGAGTTAATGCGGCTGGCCTTAAAGCTCCGAAAGGAATTCTCTTAGTTGGTGCGCCGGGTACTGGCAAGACAATGCTCGCTAAGGCAATTGCAAACGAGGCGGGTGTTCCATTTTATTCTTTGACTGGTGGAGACTTTCAATCAATGTGGGCTGGAGTCGGTACCAACCGAATGAAAGCCGTTTATGAGCAGGCGCGAAGAAGCGGAAAGCCTTGCATTGTATTTATCGATGAAATTGATGCAGTCGGTGGACGGAGAGCATTTGACAGAGGTTTTGGAGCTGTCTCAGACTCAAATAAAACTTTGAACCAGCTATTAACCGAGATGGATGGATTTGGTAAACATAAAGTGCTTACCATAGGTGCAACCAATAATGCCTCTATGTTGGACAGAGCCTTACTGAGACCGGGCCGTTTTGATCGAATCATACAGGTGCCATTGCCGAATTTAGAAGGACGGCAGGCGATTTTCAATTCCTACATGAAAAAACTGAAACTCGATCCTACAGTGCATGTTTTAGATCTCGCAAGAATGACAGTTTTCAAAGCCGGAGCTGATATTGCCAACATGATAAACGAAGCAGGCTTGATTGCGATTCGGGAAGGACGCGTTGAGTTATCTCAAAAGGACTTGATCGAAGCCATTCAAAGGGTGAGCTTTGGCATGTCTTATAGCCGACAAGTGATAAAGAAGGAGTTGTTAGCAACGGCTTATCACGAGGCTGGTCACGCGCTCGTCTCATATTATCGAAATCTCAAAGAGCGCATTCAGGTTCTTACGATTGTACCGACAGGCGACGCACTTGGATATCTTTGGAGTGTAGATAAAGATGAGTACATGACCAAGAGCAAGCACGAGTATCTGGCTGATATCGAGGTTTCATTAGGTGGCTATTGTGCGGAAGAATTACACTTAGAGAGCACAAGTTCAGGTCCCAGATCGGATCTGAATCATGTGGCAAATACAGCTCGCCAAATGATCAGAGACTGGGGAATGGGTTCGTTCAAATTCAACGTTGATGAAGCATATAACGACTACGATGCTTTCAATAATCGGCATGTGCGAACATCAGATGTGACTCAGAGAGAGATTGAACTTGAGATCAAAGCTTTAGTCGACTCATGCATGGAGAATGTGCGCAAACTATTGGTTACGCATCGTGAACAGCTCGACAGACTTGCCTACACTCTTATCGAAAAGGAAACACTATTTTATAAAGACGTTGTGGCAATACTTGAACCAACAAAGACAGAAGCAGAAGTGGATCGTGAGGTACGAGAGCTTTCAGATCGTCAACTCGTAGGTAAAGTTCCGCTGTTGAATTTGGAGGCCATAAAGAAACTGCCTAGTCCCGATAGAAGACGTTCAGGCAATGGCAATGGCAAGAACGGTCATGATGACGGCAAAGCCAAAGAAGGTGAAGCTAAGGAAGGTGAAGCCGGTGAATCAACAGCTGGTGAGTCGAAAACTGAAGAACCAACTTCGGGATCTTCACCTGAAGCCTCTTCGGACGGTGAACAAAAACCATATGAATTTGGTTCTTAGTTAGTCAGAAAAATTTCGGACAAAGTTGAACGCTTGGGTTTGCCTTCTGTCGATTTTTCTTACCGCCCGATTTTTGCGCTAATTTCGGGCAAGCCGGAGAAGCGCATTGTGAGGCGACTTTCGGGTTTGAGGCTTCGCCATTTTTCAACAATTTTGGTGTGCCCGAAATTTAGGCCAATTTCGGGCAAGCTTTAAAAACACTTTTTAGGCAGCCTTTCGGTTTTAATGTTGCCGGTATTTTTATGACAAAACGCGCGAATACTGAGACGGTATGCCGGAGCGGGACCTTGGCAGATAGGGCTTTGGGATACCGTCACAGTGGCGGGCGCCTTGGCTCATAGAGCGTCTAATCACGCTCTATTCCGAAGTCTTTTAGAACAAACCGGGAACGTTTTGAATGGTTGGAAACGCTGCAGCGCCAGCAATTTCTTCTTCTCGTAGCGCCTTCATTTTGGCGATCGATTCTTGCAGTGCTGAGTGAGACATAACATCTTGATCCATTATGAGTGTTTCGCCCACTCGCAATGTTCTGCCACCGGCGCTGATTACTCGTTGCGCATTGGCTGCTTCTAATTTCATTGTGAGTGTCAAGACATCATGTTTGCTTGGTTTGTCACCACCAGCAGAAAGTAGGCGAGCAGCGACATGCCAGTAACCTTCTCCATTGCGTACGGTGAGCAAATCGGAAAGTCCCTCGACTTCGGCTATCTCTATTCCGAAGTGCTGGAGAGCGTGTTCGAATCTTTCGTCGTTTTCTGCATCAAGCAATTCATCCTGGCGCGCGAAATATTCTTTCAGTACTTTGCCGGGTTCATCGCAGGTTAATCCAGCTGCAAGAGCCAGTACATCTGCATTTATCCAACTGAGTTGATCTGCACCAAAGCGGATTACGAACGCAACTGCTTCACCGTCGCTTCCGAATTCTTCCTGCAGAGTTCGTACGGCTTCGATCTGTTCTTCGTTCCACTTGGCACGGAAATTAAAATCTCTTTCGCATTTGAGCAAGAAGGCATTTATTGAAGCAAAGCTTATCCAGCCACCATCCTGCGCTAGCCGCACCATTCGACTGAGAGTTATATAAAGCCGGGACTTTTCAGCAAAGAGCGCCCGAATGGCAAGACCGATTCTGGTGGAATCAAGGACCTCGCTTAGATCAAATTCTAGATCTGCATTTGCTAACCCATTCATTGAAATACTTTTCCTATATGGAACCGGGGACTATAAGAGGATTTTGGAGAACCTTGCCCTGACAGATGAGTTTCTTCTGATTTCAATCACTAACTGTCAAGCGCTGAATGCAGTATAGGGAGGGTGTGCGCAGAAGTCGTTACGGAGTTGTTAAAGGCAAGGTTTCCATGCGGTTTTCACCATGGTTAAGTGCGTGTAATTTGTCACCATAGATGGTGGCCACAAAGAGACAGAAAGACAAAAAGACAGCAAGGCAAGGTACCAAGATCAAAGATCAATCTTGGTACCTTGGTTATTGAATCTCGAATCCGATCAGGCTAACTCGCGCAATTTTTCTTGCATGCTTACTAGACCGGCACTGGTGCTGCCGAAATCAGACGGCAGGTGCATCGAATCTCCAGTTCGGTAGACGCCATTGGTGGGTGGATTGTGACTCTTGAGGATAATTGCCAACGCAAGCATTTCGCGATTGGTCAAATTAGTTTTCGTGAGCTCACATAGCCGAACGGCACAGGCCCATGGTCCTTCGCCATCACGGATTTTGAGAGCATCATCGAGAGATTTACAATGAGGAACTGCATCAGCAATTTGTTTTTTTCGTTCTGGAGGCAACGGGGGCACAGGATTGTCTTGAACTACTTCTACTTTTTTGTGAGTTTCCTTTTTCGCTGTCGGCGGATGCGGAGATTCTCTGGGTGTTGGAGGAGGGGCGGGAGGTCTGTTTTGAGCTTCAATAACAGGAGCGACAGGAGGAGGTCCCTTTGCGACTTGGTCCATTACTTTGCCTGGTTCATCACCGGAAATACCTATGCCTTGAGCAAGGGTATCCTTATCGACATAGAATGACTTTCCTCCAAACTTGCGGAATGTGTACCACTCGTCTTTGAGTCGTTGAACAGCTGCAACTTCTTCCGGTTTGAACATCCCAGGGTTGTTCTTTTCCACTTTGAGAAACTCTTCCAGATCGCCATAGCGTACGAACTCATTGGCGTGGCCATGACCGCTATCTCGCATGCTGGCTACTCTTTTGAGGAGTCTGCCATTGTCGGCAAGCAGAGT
>CAJCIF010000299.1 GCA_903970355.1 Actinomycetota bacterium | reverse complement strand
TATGTTGCCCACAAAGAAGAGCCCTGGATGAAAACGATCAAATTGCGAAAGATCTCATTCAGCGAAATTATCACCGCCGGTAGTAGCGTCTATTCCAAAGGCAAACCGGTTAAAAGTCTCAGACGTTAAGTCTTTCACTCTTACTGCCAGGTAAGTAAAGGGCGCAGAAATGCGCCCTTTATGTTTTTACCAGTCGCTCTCTCGCGCGAGCTGAAATAAATATTTCGACATTGAGAAGTATTGCACAGACAACGTTACTTGGCTCTTGTACCCGTAAAGACGTAGATTCGGATTGCCCAATTTTTTACCGATACTCCGGACCAAACAGACCCTATCCTGACTTTCCTTCTCAACCCAATATCTCTTACTCATCGAGTAAGTAGGGAGAAGACTATGGCGACGACACAAGCGCAACTTTCCGAAGACACCCTGGGGGTTTTCTTGTTCGGCTACACCGACGTACTTGGTGATATCGCCGGCATTCATTCACGCGAACAGCAAGGAGGATTTGTAATTGTTACGAAGAGCCGCAAAATGTGGTACGCGCGACAATTTTGTGGACGAGCTCGTGACGAAATTCTGCTCAGCAACTTGATTCCATCCACAATGGAGAACCTGGGCTCACCTTACGGACGTCCGCTTTTGCCCAACGATAAGGGCGAGAAACTTTCCTACCTCGACGGCGTATTCTGGGGCATCATGCCATTCGTTCAATTGGGGTTGAACGTTCCCACGCCCTGGGCTAACCAGCTCTCAGACGTGCAGCTCAATCAAGCGGCGGAGGCTCTTGCTGATGGACACATGGCTGGACTCGAAATCGCTCGAACCGATCAATTCGAACGCTTCCTCCCGATACCGCCGGTGGTGAGTAATCTTCCCGAATACTTTGGGAAGTTTCTCAGATCGTTGGCGATTTATGCTCCCCGTCCGTTCGGCGACCAACCAGCTCTGCAATTAGTACACGACATGTTCGCCCATTGGAACGGCGACGATGTAAAACCAACGCCGTTCAAACCATGCCTCGTCGTCAAACCAAGATATATCGACGATGAACTGAAATTGGCCGGCATGTTATGGGGGAGACATCCACAGAATCCGGTGACACCGCAGGAATTGGATAAGCTCCTCAAAAGGGCGGTAGCATCCATAACGCAAGAAGAGCGAAGGTTAGACCTTCCGCTAATGGTGGTGCATGGCGACGTCAATCGCTCCAGCTTTCTTTACGATTACTACTCGGGCAGCAACCTTGGTGCAATCGGCGGATGGAGCGAATGTCATAGCGGCCTACCCATTTACGACCTCGCTCGTGCGGCAGTGATGCTGTGCGTCGATTGGGAGGACATAAAGGGGGAGTGTCCTTTCAAGGCTGAGCAGTTTGAGTTGTTCTTCTGTGCTTATAAGAAGCGGCTCAGTCAGGGGTTCCTGGATGTCTACGGCGAAGCCATTAATAGTGAGAGCCTCCTCTACAACTACATGTTGCTCGTCTGTTATCGGCTCATCGCCTGGGGTCTGGAGCAGAAGCTCACTCCCTATCCGGAACTCGAAAAATGGCGTGAGGCTAAGGTGGTAATGGTGGCATTCCAACTCGTGCATCTCCTGCACGGCAAGTTGGTTTGACTCAAAGGGGTTCGGCGGCAATTGCCGAACCCCTCTCACCATTTTTTCCAACGAAATACTAAAAAGTATAGTACTATTGATTACAAAAATTAGATTGTAGGAATCAGGAAAACAAAAGCAAGAGTCAGTGCAAACTTGGCTCTTGCTTTTGTCGCCTTAGTCCTTAGAGAAGGACATCGTTACGAGGCAGCTGGGAGATCACGCGCCCATTCGAAGGCACGATCAAGAGTCGGGTTTTCGACACCATAGGTGTGTGCCAACTCAAGCGACTTATCCACCGTGTCCGCTCTTGCGATGTTAATGGCGAGCCCGAACACCTTAGCGCTAGCAACCTGCAGAAATTGCAAGGCACCAGCCGCAATCACGAGTTGTTCCTTATCGGTAGGGTTGATGGCGATCTCCGGACCTTCCTTCCGATACTCCAAGTAAACCTGGTCCACAAGGGACATGAGATCGGGCGGGAGGTTCTGCGGAAGTTCTCCAGAATTCTGCCCAGGCAGTGCATCGGCGATCGGAACAAGCCCACCATATGAACTGAGGGACCGTGTTTCGTCGAGAATGGCGGCAGCCTGTGAGTAGGTAGGCGCGGAGATGATTTTGCCGGTGTGTTCGAGCACTTCCAGCAGTGCTTGGCGCAGGTAGACGTTGACGATAGCAGAACGAATCGTTGGGTCGGTCAGCTGGCTTTGGCGGAGGCTGCATGGAAACTTGATAGATCCGAACTGGTTGGAAAGTCCCATAATGAGATGGAACACGACGATTTTGGGTGTCGATGTAGTTGACTCTGACTTGGACATTTTTTTTCCTTGTGCGAAAGATTTGCTCAAGCACCGAGTAGCCCGTATTTGTTGTACGCGATTACTCGGTGCTCGAAATCGTTAGTGCAGAAACGGCAATGGCGGAAGTTGCAAGCGCGTGCTTACGAAGTAATCCATTGCACCCATGATGAGCGAAACTGTGAACAAGGCTGGTACACCGTTCAGTTTCAGGCAGGTCTGTCGGCGAGAAAGAACGGCTGCTCCAGCGAGGTACAAGATGACTCGTTGCAGGAACGATTCGCCTGTATTGCTTGCGCCGATTGCCGTGATTGAGATGAGTGGCAAAAGCCAGAGAACGAAGAGCGGAAAGACACAGAGCAATCCTGCGCCTAACCAGGTCATTTTGTGTTTGGAAACCGGTTTGACGGTATAACCCGTGAAAAGCGGTACCAGTACAGCGAGTGTCGCGAACAGTATCGCGAGCTTGACGAATTCTTGTGCAATTCCTTGTAGCATGTTTCCTCCATGATCCGTTTTCCAGACGGACGGGGACAGGGGCGGTGAGCGGTAAGCTCCTCCTAACGCTCACCACCGATTGACGAAGAGAGTGCTGGTCACCTAGTGGCAGCACGAGTTAAACAGTGTCGATGCAGGACACATTGTTTGTCATGTCATTGACGGATCCTCCTTTCGAAAGAAGTGTATGTAAACAGTGCTCGTTGAATGTACAAATTCGACTGACGAATTCGTGCACTCAGGCGAGCACCGAGGGTATGAATGGGGGAATTAAAGCGTGGTTGTTTTTAGTGGATTGTTCTTGCAGAAAAAAGAGAAAAGGATATCTTCATGTCTAACAGAATGCGCGACGTAATTGAATAGACAGCGAAAAGCCTCGCCAGGACAGCAATTGCCCGAGAAATCAAGGGCTATGCAATTTGGCGCGGCGAAGCTAGAAGAAACGTAAGGTTGATCGATTACGACTTGCCTGATCTGTAGAAATCAAAAAACTACAGTTCTTAAAGGTTTGATTGCACACTGCCTATCAAGCGCAGATGCGAACTTTGTTCACAACATCAAGCAGCTCGTTCATGCCTTCTACTATTTTGTCTTCACGCATTTGCATGAAACTTAGACACAAACCAGATCTGCCTTCAAATTTCTTGAAGTAAGGCGATAGCGGAATGACACCAATACGGCTGGCCAGTGCACGCTCAAAAACGAGCAAGTCATCAATCTGTCCTTTAAACCAAACAGCCTGATGGAAGCCACTTTCAACCGGTGTAAAGGTGGCAAGATCGGCAGGCCATTTTTGCAAGGCGTAATGCAAAGCCGCTCTGCGAGATCGCGCCGATTGAGCAATGCGAAGTGCATCTTCTTCAAAATGACCGTCAATCAACATTTTCAAAGCGACCTGTTGGGCGAAGGCAGAAGTGTGACGATCTGCCAACCACTTTGTGAGAGTCCAGGAACTATGAAATTTTTTCGGGAGAATTACATATCCAAGTCTCAGAGCCGGATTGACAAAGTGCGATAGTGAACCGACATAGATGATCGAAGGTTGGTCTATTAGCTGTTGAGAAAGTTGATACAAGGAAGGAGCAATCGGCGCACTATGGTGGAAGCCGCCACCGTATGAATCTTCCACGATTACCACATCATGTGCCTCCGCCCATTCCAACAGGGCTTTGCGCTTTGGAACAGACATCGTAATGCCGGTTGGAAAATTGGTAGCACTGATTATATGTGCAGCTACTGCACTCTTATGACGGCTCAGTTCTTCAAGGCTCAGACCATCTTGCTCTTGAGGAACGTGCAAAAGGCGTGCACCTTTGGTTGAATAGGCCAACATATCCGTGATACTGCCAGGCTCTTCAACTACCACTTCATCGCCAGGATTGATCAACAATTTAGCGACGAGGTCTCTTGCTTGTTGGGCACCGCATGTGATGAATATATCTTCCGGTGAGCAACCGAGCTGGCGAGTTTTGTTAAGCCAACGTGCTAGTTCGTGGCGCAATGGATAGGAACCACGCGGATCATTCATGCCGTCACTGGCAAGCTCCGTCAATTTTGTCCATCCCTGGAGGGCTCTTTGGAAATGCAGTCCTTCAACCGGATGTTGCACGGGCTGATAGACACGAAACTCAAAGTCTACAACGAGGTCCCACCAGGGGTGAAAGGCGGACTCGTTAAAGGCTTTATTTATTTCGTGCGCTTCCTGACTCCATGGAAAATTTTTGTCCAGTTCGTGATATGCAGATTCATAACTTGACTGCGTGAATCGCACGGGCTCGAAGTTTTCTTCATCGGTTGGTTGAATATATTCGACAACAGCCTGAGAAGAAACAAAGTTTCCAGAACCTTGTCGGGATTCGACCAGTCCTTCTTCGCACAAACGTTCAATTGCTTCTCTTGTTGTGATGACTGAAATTTGAAGCTGTTTTGAAAGTTCTCGGATAGATGGCAACCGCTCACCGCGTTTGAGAATACCGTTTTGAATGGCAGCTCGCAGTTCATTTGCAACCTGTAAATACAATGGGGTGCCGGAGAAAACGTTCAGATTGAGAACGACTTTGTGTGCCATGACTATAGTTCCTTATTTTATATTTGCTGTTTCTAGGCTTGCTAGAACAGCGCCAACACGTTGCAACCCGAGCGAGATCGCCGATTCGTTGAGCGAACCGAAATTTAGAACAAAACCGGATCGAGCCGGACCACGCAAATAGCAAGGCGAAACCGCTGCCACTTCCACGCCACGTTCCTGACAGCGTGCTTTGAAATCTAGATCATCAATTCCGGAGGGTAGCCAGATCGTTTGGAACAGACCTGCTTTAACCGGAGTGTACATGATGTTTTGAGCTTCCCATTCGCCAATACCGTTTAAAGTAGCCTGGCGTCTCGTTTCGCAAGTTCTTTGCATGGTGCGCACGCGCTGTTGCAGGAAGCCGTTTTCAAACAAGCGCATCACCAGCCATTGCAGTGTTGAAGGAGTGCAACGATTTGAGATCGACTTCAATCTGATGAGCGGAACGCGCATGGCAGGCGGTACTACAATGAACCCAATCTGCCAACCAGCCGGCAATACTTGCGAAAAGCTTCCTATATAAATCGTG
>CAJCIF010000298.1 GCA_903970355.1 Actinomycetota bacterium | reverse complement strand
ATATCCGGAGATACTGGGCTTATGAAAGAAGCACCCACACCGGCTGACGGCAATCCCATGCAAGCGCCAAGCATCTCGGCAGGACAGCCAATCAACTCGGCTCCAATGCCATCCCTGGCACCGGAACGGGCGGCGCCCGTTCAGACTGTCATTCCAACACCAGCTCCACGTCGCCTTTATCCTGCCAGTGGAAGCGAACCTTCGGAACCCAGGCTATACCCGTCTGGATCGGAAGCGCCTTCAGCGCGTCTGCTGCCGGCACCGAACATTGCTCCCGTTCCCGCCACTCCTAATCAGTAAATTTGGTGAGCATACAGATTGATGGGCACGTGATAGACGTCTGCGAAGGCGACGCTCGTGAACGTGAAACTGTCATTCGCATTCTAAATAGCGTTCCGCGCGAAGGCATTCCACCATATAAAGCACTTCCGCTTTCTGTAATTCTTCGCACGCAAAGTGGCGAGATTGTTGGAGGATTGCTTGGCAATACCAACATGGAATGGTTTCACATAGAAATATTGGCCATTAGCGATTCGTTGCGAGGCCGTGGATTCGGAAGCAAACTGTTGCAGGCCGGTGAAGAGGCTGCAAAGAAAAAGGGTTGCCGCTTTGCTTTTCTGAATACTTTCAGCTATCAAGCACCTGAATTCTATAAAAAGCACGGCTACACGGTATTTGGTACGCTGGACAACTTCCCGGCCGGCCACCAACGCATCTTCATGCAGAAGACACTAACTTAGCAATGTCTGTCTATTTCGAAATCTATGAAATCGTGCGGCGCATTCCGCGCGGAAAAGTTCTCACTTATGGCTTAATCTCGCACATGATCGGCGGCCGCATGAGTGCACAGGGTGTAGGCTGGGCAATGAAAGCATTAGGCGGTCCAAAGAAAGCAACATCCAACAAAGAAGAATACAATTCGAGGACCGTGCCCTGGCAAAGAGTCGTCAATGCAAGTGGTGGCACTAGCACTCACAAAATAGCCGAGATACCGCTTGGACTTCAGCAAGAATTATTAGAGCGCGAAGGAATCAAGTTCAACGAAGAAGGCAAGATGGAGTTGGACAAATACTTGTGGGTTGAAGGATTGTCCTAACAAATCCGCTTGTAATAGCCTTCGACAATTTTATGAGTGGGGCCGTGTGGTGCGGTGTGTTGTACTAAGTAGCGGAATCCTTCATCATCGAAGGTAAAGCAATGCAGTGTGACACCACTCTGATTTTGTTGTTTGAAGATTAATTCGTTTGTTTGCCAGGTTCCGACAAATGGTTCTTTCGATGCGCGCCCCAGTGAATCGAATTGATGAAGCGTGTATTTGGTCTGTTCTTCATTTGCTTCTTCGCTTGCCTGCTCAAGACCGAATACGAGCATATTCAGATAAGGAACTGCCAGATTCTGTCTGTATTGAACGTGTGTTCCTATAACAAAATGGCCACCCAGAGACAATTTGTGCTCGGCGAAAGTGGAGGCTTTGATTCCTGCTGTTTCGGTAAACGAGTAAACCAACTCGTCCCCGTGAAATTGACCAATCAGCTTTCGATAGCATTCAGCGGTATTTGACATTGCGTCCTTCGATTGCGGAAAAACTCATTATCGCCTACTGGAAAAATAGATTGTGCACTTTGCCGGTGTGCGGGAAGAACTTTTGGGCATGTCAAGAATTTGCCAACAGAATTAAATATGATTGAGGCTCCCTGAATCATCGCGCCCGGCAGAGATTCGCACACTCATGGTTTCCTCGTTTGACAGTTTTGGCATGCAAGCGCCTCGGGAGAGGTGTTCAAGGTGCGGCGGCATACTTACCCTGGACCATCTTTGTTTGCCCGGAATCAAAGGTGTTTTAGGAACATTGGAACCAGGCTCGCAACTATTTGGACCATACAAAATTCTTGCAACCTTAGATTCCGGTGGCATGGGCGTTATCTACAAAGCACGCCATTTAGCGATGGATCGCGTTGTTGCAATTAAGATGCTTCGTTCTTCGCGGCTTTCAGATGAGGATATATATCGATTCGATAAGGAAGCCAAAGCTGTTAGCAGGTTGAACCACCCAAATATTATTGCGGTGCACGACCTTGGCCTCACACCGGACGATCAGCCATTTCTGGTGATGGATTATATAGACGGCATTAGTCTGTCTAAATTCATCCGGCAGCAACCGGGCGGACTCAAACTCAATCAATTCTTCGAAATTGCGCGCCAAATATTTGCAGGCATGGAGCATGCGCACCAGAAGGGCATCATTCATCGCGATCTCAAGCCTAGCAACATAATGCTCACCAATAGCGAAGGCAAGGTGTCTTTAAAAGTGCTTGATTTCGGCATTGCAAAAATGGCTGATATCAAGTCAGACCATACATTGACAAAGACTGGTGAAATTTTCGGCACGCCAAACTATATGAGTCCTGAACAAGCTTCTGGCACCAAAGTTGATTTTCGAACGGACATCTATTCTGCCGGCTGCATCATTTTTGAATGTCTAGCAGGAGTGCCTCCCTTCCAGGGACGCAACACAATTGATACGGTGCTAAAGCATACGCAAGAAGAGCCGCCGACCTTGCGTTCTGTTTCCGGCAAGAAGTATCCGGAAAGTCTCGAATGGTTTGTGAGAAAGTGCCTGCAAAAGAAGCCGGAAGATCGCTTTGCAAATTTTACAGAGATGATCGAAGCGCTCGATCTTATAAAAGATGGCAAGCTAAAGAAGACTCATAATCCATTGCGAATTAGTCGGAGGACGTCTTCTTCTCTTTGGCTCATTGCAGGCGTTTGCCTCACTATCATCGCAGCACGTGCCGCCTACGAATATTGCTTTGGAAGTGTGCCGGTGATTAAAACGACTGCGCCGAAGTTTGGTTCAACGAAGAAGGATGATCTCGATTCATTATTACTTGGTGGGAATGTGAGCCCGGAAGATTTAGTGAAGATGCTCATTAAAACTGCTCTTCAAGATAATGATATTTGGCTTGATCTTCAAAAGGTTCCTCTCAATGCTAATTCTTTAAAGGCTATTTCAAATGCTAAGGGTGTGCGCGGCGTGAATTTTGCAACCTCAGACAGAGGCGATGAATTGATTGATGCCGTTGCGCCTTTGCAGCTCGAAAGGTTGAATCTAACCAGCACACACATTACAGATAAAGGTCTTGCTACGCTTAGCAAAATGAAAATGCTATCTGAGCTCGATTTGTCATATATAGGTGGGGTCGGATTTACTGCAAAAGGATTAGAATACGTTGCCAGTTTGCCGCATTTGCGTATGCTCTTACTGAACGGTAATAAGTTGCACAATGACGATCTCGAAGTGCTTAAGAATGCGCATGCACTGAAAAATATTTCTGTGAAAAATAATCGTACGCTTGATGGTAACTGCTGCAAGTATCTAGAACAAATACCGCAGCTGCAAGCGGTAAATTTTTCCGAAACAAAAATTCCGCTTTCCAAGTTTGTTCAAATGCGAAATATTGGACAAATGACAGAGTTGACTTTGCCGGAGGCAAATTACACTGGCTTAGAACTACAAATGCTTGCTGAACGTGCCAAGAAATTGGAATCGCTTGAGTTTGCCTGCCGGAGCTTATCTCCGTCTGCTTTCGTTAGCCTTGGTAAAATGAAAAGCCTTACGGATCTTCGCATTGTCGGCCCGAAATTAATGCAAAGGGATCTCGACTATTTGAGCTTACAAATTCCTGCCTGCAGAGTGTCTAACCGCGAACTAGGAAAATGGGATTGGGAAGGCACATTACGATAGGATGGATACGGAGCTGCTGCTGCTTTCTGCTTCTATTCAGCGGCTGCTCCACGATCGAACGAAACGTGCGCTATTGACCGTACTGATTTGGGATCTGCTGTTGCGGCACGAGTTCATTTTTCAAGAAGTTGCCGAGCCCACCACCTGATCCCTGCTGCATCCCGCCCTGTCCTGGCGCCATCATTTGCGGTGTTCCTTGTTGTCCCGACAGGTACATTTGTCCATTCTGTACTACAACGTAGAACCCCTGCCCAGTTTGCACATTTGTGATCATATACTGGCCGGGAGGCAGGTTTACGTTGCCGACCAGTTGTGCTTGAACCTGCGTTTGTCCTGGATTCTGTCCACCTACCAGATCTTGCTCTAGTTTCTTGAAAAACTGAGCTTGGCAAGGGGTTCCTATGAAAATAAACGCTACCAGTGATAGTGCTACGGATCGTTTCATGGCAAACTCCTTCGGCGCCTCACAGAGCTGTAAAAAGTTGACACCAACTCTAACAGGGCTCAATTTTACCAGCAATAAGAGAACTAACTAACTTTTTTATAGCGCCTCCGGTGTGGTTGCGCAAATTTGAGCACCATTTGCGGTGCGTCTAGGATGTTGTCGGCCCATGCAAGTGCGTTCAGTCCGATATCATATGAGAACCCGTGCGTGGGGACGCACGGGCGGAGTTCGCTGGCGCGAACTTAGGCGCTCCGCGCGTTCAGTTTAAGTCAGATACGATCCGTTTTGTTTCAACGGAGTAGCGAAGCTGCTGTGACAACAGCCACAACAAGGCGTGCCGAGTATTAGTTCTTTCGCTTAGATTGCAATTTGAATATAAGAGCCGACGTCCAATACATACTCAGTCCAACAAAAATCCCTACAAAAATATCGCGGACGATTGCAGGATAGTGAATGGTACACAGGTCGTAGATGCCTTGGCAAATGAGAGAGGCTACTCCCCAAAGAATTGCCTGTCTCTTAGTCATCGGCTGCTTTTGTTTCGATTTCATTTTTTACGGACAGATCTAACCGCTGTTTATATACCCTCTCCGAGAAGCTTGATTATGTCTCTTTTTCAGTTTTGCGGCAAGCCAACCATAAGGGCATCCCAAGGATTTATTGCTCTGGCATATCACTTTTTGGGGTACGCCACTCCGAGTGATCTCACAACCCGAAATCTCCAATTGCATCAGGGGGGCTATCCAAATACCACTTATTTTTAGAGTAGCCTTCCCCATAGTCTTTTACGTCTTTATAATTATATGCCTTTTCTGCTGCTAGCCACGTAGGAACATAAAAGTGTCCGACTAACTTGCAATCCCGATGAGTACTTGAGAGAGCCTGAAGAACGTTCGTTTCTTCAGCTACTGCTGGAACGCACATAGCTAAGGCCACGACTGCAATAATTGGCAACCATAATCTCGATTGCATAGACAGCCTCCTGAGACCTGATACCATTTTGCCATAAGGCTCTCGATGAAGGCGTGAAATATTCACTCGCTATACTAGATCGAAAACTACGGTACCTTTGCATTTGGGAATGTATTACTTGCAGATGAACAAGTTTTCTATGCAGAAACGGATTTTTGCTGCCTTTATCGCGTTTGGACTTGCCAGTTTGTATTGTACAAGTAGCGCAAAAGAAACCGCGCCACTCAAGGTAATAGCGCCTGATTTGATAGTAGAGTCAGTAGACTTCGGCAAGTTTCCCTCGGGATACGGTCCTCTCGATGAACGGATGAAGCCAAACGAATATAAATTCATACCCTTAGCCAAACATATCGCCAACCAGAAAGCTTTTGGTTACGGATATAGAATTCGCCTCAAGACTGATCGAGAAAAAGTACGGATCTTTCAAGGCGTCGATGCGCCTTTTAATCTCGGCAAAATGACACCAAGAAAGGGAGGTGGGACCTATGAAACACCTATCAACGGTGCCATTTACAAAGAATTCCTGATGGATGGCATAAAGAACGGAACTTACAATGTTTATTTGTGGGTGGAAGACGTAGAGCTCCCGAAGCTTGAGTATACGGTCAAATTCTAAGGCTCCAGATTCTCATAGCGGTAGACCGAAGTGGGTGGGCCGTAGTTTGTTTCATTAGCGGGTGCAGTGCCCGTGAAATTTTCGATCTTTGTGTGCCCAAAACCATGTTTCCTTGGGTCACGGGCACCAGCGTAGTAGACGTTACCATTCCCATCAGCGATCGCTGCATGCACAGCCATATTTGTTGCCCAGATTAGGATATCTCCGGCTTGGGGCTTGAAATAGGCCCAATTGCTGTAGGCCGTCTGATAGGCAGAATCGCTTGAATAGTCGGTTTTCCAAGGACACTCATACCTTGAATCATTGGCCAGCATCTGATCTAACTTTTCGCAACTTAGTATGCCCGTTTCTGTCCATGGTCGAGGCATACCACAACCCTGCATCACGGCGTCTAGGTAGACGTTACATTTGCCAGTTGTGCGGCTTTCCCATCTGTGTGGATCATGACCAAGCTTCTCAGCGACCGAAGTAATTTTTTCTTGCGAAACAGGCGGCACAAAACTTTGATCCGTTTCTTTCGGACGCTCGGCTTGATCTTCCGACTTTGCTATCAAAATACGATCAGACGATTTTGTATTTTCGTAGAGACTTTGAACGTTTCCAAAATCGATAAAGGGGGGTTCAGTTGAATCAAGTTTTGGTTGGGCAAACAGGTTTCGTGCCGCGTACATGTCTTGATTGCTTGAGAGCGCATTCGATCCTGGCTTAGCATCTGTGATCGTTTTAGGTTCGTAATTTTCTCTTGAAGCCGTTTCGCAATTCATTGCCGTAACCAACCGGAACTTGACTAAATCCTAGTCAGTTATCGTGACAGAACGGTGGCATCACGCTACTATCCGCACTCGGATTCAAACGCATAAAAACGGGTCTGAGAATTTAGGATACGGTTCCTTTTTTTATAGCGCCTCCGACGTGGTTAGGCAAATTTGAGCACCATTTGCGGTGCGTCTAGGATGGTGTCGGCCCACGCAAGTGCGCGCGTTCAGTTTAAGTCAGATACCATCCGTTATATTCGCCTGGCAACAGCCCGGCATCTTCAAATTAGCGGCTGGTGCGTATTCGTTCAACACGCTTTAGCAACAGATATGGGTCTGAATATATCAGCGAGCCGAGGAACGACAATAAGGGCTTCCTGTTACCTGCCACGGATTTGAGAGCTGATGCTTGAGACAATTTGGAATGAGCTCGTCAGGCGGAAATAGTGCCCATTCTCCCCCTGGCCAGCAGAGAAGATTCGGTGCGCATACCGGAGCAACTTCACATAGCAGAATGTGCTCCAGCTCTTCATTTGAAAAAGGACTGTCAGCTATTAGTTCGCCCAAATGTTCCAGCTCGGGCTCTGTCCTATAGCTGTCCAGGTACAATTCTGAGAAAGCATCCCAACCCTGCACGCGATCCAGGTCTGCACCATAGTGCGCAGCTTCCTTTTCCCAAACCACTTTAGGTCTCTTGATCAACTTGCAAAATTTCCGGAACGGTGTTGTATTTGGCTCAGCCAAGCCCTTTGAATCGAGAGTGTCTGCTAATGTTCTTATGTTTTCTTTGATCCTTCTTGAGCCACCTGCCTCATACGCGTCAACATCGCGAGATTTTTACTATGCTGCGCTCGACATTCGTCGCATGCGACAGTTTCTTTGGAGCCACTAGCATAACCTTCTTCCATCTTTTCTAGATCAGCGACAGTGATTCCCATAGCAGCTATGGCATCAGATATAATCTCCGAAGATTGCATAAAATCATAATTGCCCATGCATTCGGGAAGATCTTTGAACAGTGTGCACCAGCGGCAGACTTGTTCATTTTCGGAGTCCAGCTTGGATTCTTGCTGCTCTCGTTGATCACATTCAGCTTCAAGTTGCAGAAATTCGGCCAACTGCGTCTCATACCTGGCTTTGTACTTTAAAGCCTTTCGGAGAAGTTGATCATCACCCATTTGTCTAGCAGTCTCAGTTCGAGAGCTCCAGGTAGCAACTCTTTGTCTGATTGATCTTATGATCCAATTATCTTCTTCAGGTAGCATTCTCTCTATTATGTTTCGCTTGTTTTGTTAGATGTATCTGAATGCAGAGTGAGATACAAAATTACAAGAAATGGAATTGCGTAAACAACGAGCACCCATAACGAATTCTGCATACCTTTGGCACTTCGTACCATTGAACCGGCGAGATAATACAAGACACCACCCGCTAGGGCAGTTCCCCACATAAGTGCTGTCAGAGCTGGATCATTTGTGTGAAGAGAGTCAATAAACCATGCCGGCAGTTCAAGTAAAACAGAAGCTCCTAGGTACGACAGGATCTTTCTTTTGGTTGGCTCGGGGATAGAATTAGCCGAGTGACGCATAACTGTGATTATGTCTCTTTTCTTGGAAAGCAGCAAGTCCATCCCGTGAGCATTTCGAGACCTCATTGCTCTGCCAATGCATTTTTGGGGCAGCGTGGAGCAAGTGATTTCACTTGTTCAGCCATTCGTTGTTATGCATCTTGCTCTAGCGCGACAACTTGAAATCTATAGCACATAGTGTTATACTTAAAAAATGAGCATTATGAAGACACGGGCTTTCGCTAAGGATGCCAAATCCGAAGGACTGACCGACAGTGCTCTTAAACGTGCGGTGAAAGAAGTCCGCAGTGGCCTAGTTGATGCCGAGTTAGGCGGCAACTTAGTAAAGAAGCGCATCGCTTTAGGGAGCAAAGGAAAGAGTGGCGGACTCCGCACAATATTGGTCTACAAAGCAAGCGCCGTCAACATTTTCTGTGTTTATGTATTCGCCAAAAAGGATGCCGACAACATTAGCAAAAAGGAACTTCAGGAGTTCAAGCTATTGGCAAACACGCTTCTAGGCATGAAAGAGCCGGAGATCAATAAAGCACTCAAGACTGGTGCATTGCAGGAGGTGAGGGAAGATGAAAGCAACAATTAAATCAGCGACGAGCAAGAAGACGCGGACAACGACCAAGAAAAATGGTGCTGCAAAGAAAAGCCGTATCACGGAAGTGGTCTATGAAACAGCGAAAGATCTCTATGCCTCTGGTGCGATCAATCAGACTACTATGCGTGAATTCGATGTTCTTTGCCTGCCAAAAGTATCAAATTACACACCGAGGCAAATAAAGGGTATCCGGGAACGGTGCAAGGCGAGTCAAGGAGTATTTGCTGCCTACATGAACACATCGCCGTCAGCCCTACAAAAGTGGGAGACGGGTGCTAGAAAGCCGGATAATATAGCTTTGAAGCTATTAAGTCTGATCGACAAGAAAGGGCTTGAATACTTACTTTAGCAAGCGGCCATTCGGCAGATAAGTATGCCACTGACCAAGCGTCTGATAGTCGGGTAAGGAGACATACGTCGCCGTAGTCTCCTCCCCTAAGAACCGCTCGTGCGAGTTTTCCCGCAAGCGGCTCAAGCATCCAAGCTCACCGCAGCTAATGACATTTTCACACGGGCTAATCTTTTAACCCAATATGCCACCAAATTAGGGTCGTCGGGGCTAGCTGTGCCTTTAACTTTGACATGACGCCGGATTGGTATGGTAGTGATATTCGTCACTTTCATAATCAACCTTTGTCCCTGTGAGTCCCGGCAGGCAGCGAAGAATCTCCAAGTTCTTCCATGGGAAAACATGAAGTATTTCTTCTTGACCCAGAAGATTCCTTTCTTATGATGACGACGCAGAACCCAGCTCCAGAGAGCTTTCCAGAGTTGAGAGTCTACATAAGCAAATGTCTGTTTGCTAACGACGTGCTTGTAGTAGTTTGCCCAGCCATTGAGAATAGGATTGAGATACCGCACAACGTTTTCTGCTGTAGCCGAT
>CAJCIF010000297.1 GCA_903970355.1 Actinomycetota bacterium | reverse complement strand
TGTTTTTCAATTATTTTCTTGACAATTGTTAATCCAAGGCCCGTGCCTTTTATTGTGTGGACTTTACGCTCCACTCTATAAAAGCGGTCAAATATTTGCTCTAGAGATTCTTCAGGTATACCAATGCCGTTGTCAGCAACCAGACACCCAACTTCTTTGGCTTCGAGGTCAAGCTTTAATTTCACTTCAATTTTGCCGCCAATCGGTGTGTATTTGATTGCGTTAGTGAGGAGGTTGATGATGACGCGCTCAATCGATTCCTCATTCATAGCGACAAGCGGTATAGCCGGATCGCTTGTGATCAAGAGTTCGATCTGGCGATCGCGCGCCATCAAATTGACGGAGCGAATAGCGGCTTCAACAGCCTGTCTGAGATCGAGCGCGTGCAATTCGAATTCCCGATTGCCCTCTTCCACTCGGCTGAGTTCAAGAACGTCGTTAACGAGAAACATAAGACGGTCGGCTTCACTGTCGATAATCTGCAGAAACTCTCGATATATATCCGGATCCAATTTTTCGCCGTGATTGCAGAGCGTATCCACATAGCTTTTGATAGAAGTAATCGGCGTTCTCAATTCATGACTGACGTTACTGATGAATTCATTCTTCATGCGCTCGAGTTCTGCTTGTTTTGTAATGTCGTGCATGATGATTACTGATCCAAGCACTTCAGAACTGAGAATGATGGGAGCGATGTGCAAGCGCACCACCTTTTCTTCAAGGTGCATCTGTTGCACTACCGGATTGAGAGTGTTAGGCGACAAGCTATCTGTAAAGTCCTGCACCACCTGACAGATAGCGGGAGAATCCGGGCCTTCCGTGCAAAACACCAGTGGCTTGCCAACCAGGTCACTGACGTCTTTTGCAAAAATTGCACCGGCAGCAGCGTTCACTATTTGAACGCGATTACTCTGGTCGCACACAACAACACCATCGGCTATGGACATCAAAACGTGTTCCAACTTATTGCGTTCGGTGCTGTATTTATTTCGTTCCGACATGAGTTGGTCGAAATTCTGGCGATCGTAATCTTGCAACTTGGTGGACATGTAATTGAATGTCGTCACCACCTGATCGATTTCTCGACCAGCACGTTGACTCTGTATTTGGTGCCCGAAATGCCCTTTGGCAATTTCGGCAGCCCCTTGCGAAAGTATGCGCAGTGGGCGGTCTATTAAGGCGTAATTGGCATAAAGACCAGCTGCACCAAGCAGGCCAATTAAACCGAAAACAGAAATGAGGAAATAGCGCGCATCTTTAGGTGTGCCGAGAATGGTGAAGCCGTCGTTGTCCATTCCCACCCAACAAATGCCAAGACTCTGGTTGTTGCGCGTCATCGGCACGGCAATATTTGTGATGGAACGAAAGCCTGCCGGGCTCGGATAAATTCCTGGCACCACATAATCTTTAGGTGGATGCTCGTAAATATGATCGATCGGCAGACCTTTTCCCGATTCACTTTCGAGCAGTACTTTGCCGTCTCGATCGCAAAAAGCCACATAGGCAAGAGCTGGGGTCTCACCGCGCTCCGTCAATATGTAGTACTTCAAACCCTCCAGATTGCCATTGTTGGTGAGCGCTTCCGCTCCACCACGGGCTAGCGCATGGGCAAAGGCCATGCCAAATTGCTGGACAGAGCGGTCGATAATCGCCTGGGCGTAGCGCACGTAAATCCAGGCCGTTAAGGTCACAAGAGCGGCAATGGTTAAGATTCCCAAAAGCAGAAGCTGCTTCTGAGGAGAGGTGCGCCGCCAATTTATGCGGGTTTTCTCAAATAATCGTGACGGTTTCAAAAACATAAAAAGAGCGACGAGCGCCCAGAATTAATCTCCAATTGGCTCCAGACCTGTACCAATTCTAACGTAGGGTCGCAAGATGTCGACAGAAGCTGACTCTGCCGAAGTTTAAAGAATCCATGTCAAGGGCACATTTGAGGCAAGCATGGGTTCGGCATGCCACTGGGAAAGGACCTCGCAGAGGCGACCAAGAATGGTCATGGAAAGCAAAATAAAGACCGCCAAGCACAAGGGTAGTGCAACCACAACCATGGAGGCTCCGGCAGGTCTCCTGGGCGAATCTGCTGAAATCGTCAGAGCTCACATGCCCCTGGTGCGTCAAATTGCGCGCCGCTATAGCCAATTCAACCCGGACTCCCTGGAAGATCTTGTTCAGGTGGGCTCAATTGGTCTTCTCAAAGCCATTCGTTACTACGACCCGCACCGCGCTCGTTCGGCCAGCTTCAAAACTCTGGCTACATGCTACATACGCGGCGAAATCCGGCACTATCTAAGAGACCACTGCTCTCTTGTGCAAGTGCCAAGAAGGTTATCTGAAGTAACTACTCAACTTTCTCAATTAGAAGAAAAATTGACGCAAGTTTTAGACCATACTCCCACGGTCCAAGAGTTATCCAGCCATTCCGGTCTTTCCGTCGATGAAATCCTGGAAGCCCAGCTTTCCTGGGAAGCTCGTCTGCATTACGAATCTTTTGATGCGCTCGGAGAAGATGAAGACCGCGACGATAAGCGCAGTCTTTGCGAAACCGTCCCGGACAAAAAATATTTAGAACTGCAACGCAGCAAAGAAGAACGCGAACTGGTTACAAAAGCACTCAATCGTCTTGGCCGAAAGAACCGGCAGATTTTGG
Source organism: Actinomycetota bacterium (assembly GCA_903970355.1). Taxonomy (GTDB): domain Bacteria; phylum Cyanobacteriota; class Vampirovibrionia; order Obscuribacterales; family Obscuribacteraceae; genus CAJCIF01. The sequence goes on along the minus strand of CAJCIF010000297.1, from coordinate 1,049 downwards.
AGTTTGTATACTTTTACGATCTGTCCCAAAAAGAAACAGCCTCCGTTTTGGGCTTATCGGAAATGGGTGTTTCACGTGCTCTTCATAGCGGTTTGAAAAAGCTCAAAGAGATTATTGCTGCCGAAACGCGAGTACAAGATTGAATCAATCTAGCACTATTAAGCTGGAAACCATCCATCCAATACTCAGAGAGACCATTATCGAAGCACTTGCAAAAGGAGCTTCTGATATTCATTTGAAGGTTGGCTTGCCCCCGACGCTTCGCACGGCTGGGAAATTGGAACGGGCTAGTGGACCGGCATGGCAACTGGATCAATTGAAAACCGCACTGTTCTCGCTCTTAACCCCAATGCAGAAAGAGACATTCGAAGCACGCATGGAGCTTGACGCCGGCGTCTCAATTAGCGAGCACGTACGAATCCGGCTAAACCTCTATTCCGAGCTTGATACTATGGGTGGTGCCTTGCGCCTTATCCCCAGCGAACCTCCGAGCTTAGCACAATTGGGAGCACCACCAGTGCTTCAAGAGTTGGCTAGTCTAAAGTCCGGTCTTGTAATTGTGAGCGGTGCAACAGGCACTGGTAAGACAACGCTTCTAGCCGGCATGATAAACCATATCAACGGCAACGAAGCGAAGCACATTTATACAATTGAAGATCCGGTCGAATATGTATTCAAACCGAAGCGATCGCTTGTGACGCAGCGAGAGGTAGGCTTCAGCACCCTTGATTTTGCAACAGCGGTGCGTTCCTCTTTGCGAGCCGATCCCGATGTCCTCATGGTTGGCGAAATGCGTGACCGCCAGACGGTGCTGGCTGTGCTTGAAGCAGCAGAAACCGGGCTTCTTGTTCTAACGACCTTGCACACCAGCTCCGCGGTAAAGGCTGTGCAGCGTATTCTCAGCATGTTTCAACCAAGTGAAAAAGAATTTCTGCAATTGCAATTGTCCGGATGCTTGCGGGCAGTCATATGTCAACAACTGCTGCCTTCTGTAGAGGGCGACCGCAGACCGATTCACGAGATTCTCGTTGCTACTGCCGCCGTGCGAG
>CAJCIF010000296.1 GCA_903970355.1 Actinomycetota bacterium | reverse complement strand
GCTAATTTCAGATGACGGCATTACGCTTTATGCCATCAATTCGCCTGAACATGAAGTGGCGAAACAAATGAAGTCCTATGAGGCTTACTTGCAAACGTTTTATGCCAAAAATGGCACCTATCCTTCCAGTGAGAAAAAGCTGCGCGAGGAAAATGCCGTTACTTTTACCAATGCGTTTACGGGCATGTCTGAAACTCCTCGTTTGCAGGGTTTAGACGGCCGCATGGAAAAGGAACTTCTGTTTGAAAACTACAAAGCTGCTCCCAAAGTAGAAGATCCCGTGCTCGATTTCTTGCGTCACGGTGGCACCTGGAAAGATGTACACCCATCGCCTGGTCGCATCGTTTCTCTTGCTATGCGTAAAGGTGTGGAACGAGTCGGCGAATACTACAAAGTGGAAGAGTTTTTCATTATGTCGTACGACAAATTTTCTCACTTTTTAAGTGGTGGCTTGCCTGATACCAGTTATGTTATTGCCTTGAAAGGTGGCAAGCAGGTTACAGACGATGAAGTAGATCGCAAGAAAGATATGGAGCGCTTCAGTATCCATCCTCCTGAAAAAGTGTTGATTGTGCACGGAGACACCTCCTATTTGACCATGATGAGACAGGGTGTGCCGGTTCTTTTGGGATTGTTGTTAGTTGGTGATGCCTGTCTCTGGGTATTGTTTGAATCGAAAGAACGCAGGGCCAATTCAAAACTATTGCCTCAAAAATTCGAGATTATCGGTGGCATAATTGGAGCAATATTATTGCTAATGCTCATCATGCATCTATTGCCGTAGCAAAAGCATTCGGGCTTTGGAACTTCTTATTGATGCTCAGCGTCTCTTATTTATCGTGCTCAGGATGAGCAACGAAGGATTATCGGGAGCGGCGGTCGGAACCATATTTGGTGCAGTAGCGGAGCTCGCTTTTGCGGTCGCCTGTGAATCAGGATTACGGCTGTGCAATGGCGTTTGCCACGAAATTGGCCGCCAGAGCTTGCCTCATGCTTACAACAATACCGGGAGAGGGATCCAACAAAACGTTGTTGAAACTGCCATCCGAATTGTTATCGAAGTGACCCACCAGGTGTAAAACACGGCCCTTGCCATACTGGAATGTTACGGCCAGGATGCCCAGTTGATCAGGATCTTGACGAGAGAGCATGCGACTGCGTGCCAGGATTTCAACATGCGGACTGATGCGACGCACAAACTGGCTGCGTTTCTCGATTTTCCAATAGGCCGGTGATACAGCCCCGGCAGTGATATCACTCCCGGAAACAATGTGGGCATCGACAACAGAACCATCGGTGTAGCCACCGTTCCATTCGACATAACCTGGAAAGCAGCGGGTGAGACAAGCATCAAGCGCCCAGTCAGTGGTAAGAAGGTAGCCGCCGTTCGCTACGAAACCGCGGATGGTCTGTTCGGCTTCGTTAGTTAAATTACAGCCACAATCTACAACGATAATTCGTGCTTGATCGAGTGGAAATTTGCTTAGACTATCAGGAGATATGCGTGTGTATGGCAGCCCGAAATTGTGAAGCGCGTGACCGGCGTCATCCCATTGCCCCTTAAGCTCTACTATGGATGTCTTTCCGGCTTTGGCAATGTTTGCCGACAGATCCTGGTGAGTGCTATTTAGCCAGTCGTGAAATGTTCCACTCGATACTTTTGCCTGATGTGGTGATGGCAAAAATGCTGCCTGCTCTGGTCTATATGGCGTGTTATAGGGCGCATTAATACCCCCTGCCATGGGTGGTTGAGCGGTACTACCAAAGCGACTTACCTCAGCCTTAAGGGGAGCATGCTCTTGTGGGGAGGAACCGGTTGCATCATCGTGTTGCTCAGCGCTTTTATTGTCATCCTGGCTGCCCTGACTTTGCATCTCATCTTGAGCAGGCATGGCCCTTCGATCGGACGGATCATCAATCCAATCCGATTTTGCAAAAGCGACCGAAGCAAAAAAGAGCGAAATTAAAACGACAAAACACAATTGCATATCAAATAGGCGCCTGGTGCATAAGACCTTATGGCCTAAATATACTGCCTGGACAAGAACAATTGCATTACCAAGAGTTGACGAAGTCTATGCTCTTTTTCGGACTGGACGGCGTCCAGTTTCTTCAGCACCATCCACTATTCGCCGGATTGAAGAAAGTGCTGTAAGAAGCGGCCAAATCACTTCTTTCATTTCTTCCACTTCGTAAAGACCGATCTCGCGGCGCTCATAGCGTCGGCAGATGTCTTCCCAGAGCTGGTAAAGCTTTTGAGGACAGAGCATTTCTCTGGCCTTTTGTTGAAATTCCAATAAGTCAAAAGTCTCGATGGCTCGGCCCCCCTTCCAGTTCTAACGTAGAGAATGCTTATAAAACTAGTTTATGTCAAGTTAGACTTTGTTTGCGCTTGATTTGATTCCGATTTTTACGAATATGGTGGGAGAAATACCATTGTCTATGCCATGTATAGACTGTAGTTTTTAGCATGGTCTCCAAACCTATGCGCGTGACGACTTTTTATGGCTCCTCAAGACAATCTAGATTTAGGTTCGCAAGCCACAACAGATACCCGAAGCAATGAGCGTCGTTTGCTCGAACAGCAGCTTGCCGTCGATGCGCAACGGCATGGCCAGCAAACTTGGCTTAGCGCAGGAATTAACGCCGGGCTCTCACATGTCCTTTCGACAGACGACGTGGCGGCTAACAAAACCCTCCAGGATCTTGAAACTCAGGTTAAAGCGAAAGAAGCCGCCGGCGATACAGTCGGGCTTCAGGCGTTGGATGCCCAGATACATACGGCTATTGCTGCTGACGTTAAGGCTAATGACGCCACTTTCAATGCCTCAAGCTGCAGCACTTTCCTTGCTGACGTTGTGGCAACAGTTCCACTATTTATGCGGGGCAATAAAGGAAGAATGTGGTCCGCTGGTTTGACCGCAGTCAATTCGGCCCATCCAGATGATTCCGCTGGCGATCAGTTCATGGAATTGGGGACGGGAGCCATCCGTGGTCTCGGCTCTCAAATGATGTTTGAGAGCATGGGCAAAGAAGAATTTCTGGGTTCAGTTAAAAACCCTGGCATTAAGAACGGTTTGATGGGTTACAGCAACCGTGCTTTCTCAACCGCTTTTAACTGGGATACCTACAAAGATGGCGGGCTTACCGGGGTTGAACGAGTAGGCGGTCAGTTAGTCGACATTCCCGCCATCATTGGTGATGTAGGAATAGGCTTGATTGCTCATGGCGCATCGGGTGCAGTAAATGCTAAATGGGATAACGTACTGAATCGAAATGCCATCCTTGGCAATATGTTTACCGCTACTGTCATTGGCACCGCCAGCGGAGCGCACGGTGAGTTCACCCACCAGTTAGGTAATGCCCTCTTCAATGATGGCACTTTTGATGTTGGCGCAATCCTAAACGCAGCTGGAAGAGAAGGGTTCAAGAATATGCTTTCCGGTGCTGCCGGCGCGGGAATGGATGGCGGTTCCAGACCGGATGGCGTTCGCGATTCCATGTTCGTACAAGATCCGGATGTCAGTCCACCAAAAACACGTCCCGCTTCACCGGCGCGTCCTACAGGCACGGCCACGCCATATGGTCCGATCAGACCTGAAACAGAAATTGCGGTCGGGAACGATAATTATCGCGTCGTCAGTTCCGACAAACAGACAACAGTAGTCGAGCATGATAACGAAGCTCACATAAGCACTGGTGTGGTTATTCCTGCTTTAACAGGCACCATGGAAAGCAATGGCTATGTAAGCGTCGGCACCGGCAAGGTAAAAGTGGATGGTGCGGAGCGCGTCGTTCCACTCTACCGAAGTAGTGCAACACCGTCCAGTACGGAAGTGTTCGTTGATCTCGGCGCACTTAAGGTACCACCAGATCCGCGCGGACAAGTTACCGTCGCCAAAGTTGAAAACCTGATTGCCACTTCCACTCAGGAAGTGCAAAAAATGCAAGCACAACCCCACTGGAAACCACCAGCGGACAACCTTCAAGCTGATTCAAACGGTATTCCTAAGCAAGTTGTGGGTCACGCCACTGAGCAAAAAAATAGGGTGGTTGTTGCTACAGATGCACCACCGGCTTCAGGCACGCCAACGACAATCCCTGTTTCCCACGCTGATGTTGCCGCAAACTATCAAGGCGTTCGCATTTATGAAAGGGACGCAAGTGGTACCACCACACCTCGCAATTATTATGCCAATGCCGCAGGCGATATCTATTCAATGGCGCTACAGCAAGATGGGTCTTATCTAGGTACTCTTCATCCTGAGTATCGTGCTCTTGATCCAAGTGTCAGGTCTGTACAAAGACCGGCACCGATTAAAAACCCGGGCACGGAAGTAAGACTGGGTAGCGACCAGGTTACGGTTGTGGCAGCAACGCACGATCGCGTTGTTCTCAATGTTGGCGCTGGTGATCTAAATGCCTCTATCAATACTGCTTTAGGTTCTCCTCCTCCTTTGACGGGCCGTCTCATGACCGCTGACTATACACCGGCG
>CAJCIF010000295.1 GCA_903970355.1 Actinomycetota bacterium | reverse complement strand
CACTTTAGGGCAACACGTCCGTGCCACCATGGGCGATGACATGTTCGAAGGTGATGCGATTGATATAAACGACAATGGTGCCTTAATTGTAAAGACACCATCCGGTTTGAAAACATTTCATGCTGGGGAAGTAACCATTCGTCGCGCTGATGGTGCCTACACTTAAGGCCTTACTCTTTCAACCAATTGCTGCCGTCTGACATAAAGCGGTCGAGCTGATAGGCTGTCGAATTAGCCACTGAACGAGGTGACAATCCGGAGACGGTCTGACTTTCAACCGTCGTGTAATTTACGGCACCAGCAGGCACGCATTCGTTCCAGACAAGAATCTCTTTTCCCAGTAATCCCACTGCCGTTGGAAGCGCACACGTTGCTGATTTGGTAACGAAATAAACATTGCCAGGCACTGCATCGAAGTCTTGTTCCACTTTTGAAGCATTGCCAGCACCAGATGAAATTCCACTTCCATCTATAGATACTTCGTACTTGCTAAACGCTGTTGTTAATGCGCTTACTTTTATGCCTCCCTTACCAACCAAAAAGATTTTCGATTTGACTACATCATTAGTGTCCGGTCCACTAGGCACCTCAGCGTACCAACTAAAAATATTCGCATACGTTCTAGGGAGATTGGGCAAATTCCATTTCGCCAAAACAGAAGACGAACAAATTCCAAACAGTCCAAATGCAATACAAAACCAAACCAACAATTTAGTTTTCATGATTAGTCCCTTTCGATCAGCAGTCGATTATTTGACCTGAACAGCTTTTGAGTTGCAGATGAATCGAGCGATTTGGCGCGCCGCATCAATATCCTTGGCTTCCCAGGGTGAAGAGCGTCCACGTTTTACTTCTTTCCAAAGCTCAAAAGAAGTTCTGGGGTAAAGCCTATCTCCATATGGAGAACTTTCTTTGGGTATGTAGGGATCACCAGCCCATTTCACTTCGCGTGAAATCTCCATGCGAAACCACATTATCCAAAAACTAAATGGCGCCGGTACCTTAACAGCAAGAAGCCCGCAAGCGTAAGCGCCAATGTTTTGACCGAAGCGGGAAGGAAGATCGTCGCAAACAAAAACTTCTTCCGAGCCCCTTTCAAGCCAGGCAACAAGCAAATGTAATGTTTGATCATCCGGCACCGCATTTTTCTTGTACATCTCTCGATTGAAAGATATAGCAATTCCGGTTGAACGAATTAAATCGTCCAACTGATTTTCACCGGACACCAATATTTGAAGATCTGGGGTGCGATCGAGTTCGCTCATCACGTTTTGAATGAAGGTGAAGACCTTACCTTTAAATACCGCGTCTTCTACTTCTTTGAGATTGGCTAATTGATTCGAGCATAATTCTGAAATCGTTTGAAACCGTATTTCGTCACTGCTGTCAAACACTCGCGGACGTCCATGGTGGCAAGCCACTAATCCCCAGAGTTTTCCTTTCATCAATAATGAAATCGACATGGATGACGAAAGGTCCATATTTCGCAAATATTGAAGATGGATCGGCGAAACGCTCCTTAGAAACGAAAAACTAAGGTCGAGCGGTGCGGCATTTTTAGTTTGCAGAATTAGTGATTGCTTATCATTGACATCAGCAATAACACGTACACCATTCCTCACATAAAGTTCGCGAGCTTGCTTTGGAATATCCGACTCCGGAAAGTGCAGTCCAAGATATGAAGGAACGCCTTGCCCTCTTGATTCAGCGATGACCTCGCCGTTCCAGTTCTCATCAAACTTATAAACTTTGACCCGGTCGAAATGAGTAATGCGACGTATTTCTTCACTGATAATTTGAGCCAATTGCAATTGAGTTCCAGCATGCGAAATCGCTGATACAAAATCACTAACAGTTTCGAATGCCTCTGCCATATCCGAACTATTAAACAGATCGAAAAATGATTCCTCACCCTGAGAGTGTATGGATATATGAACCTGCTTTCCATTTTTCAATTTCAAACTAATGTTGGATTGATGAATCGCAGATAAAGATTGGGCAACTTTTGCCCGGTCCTCTTCAGAAATTAAGCTCTGCAGTTTTTGACCCATGAGCTCATCAGCAGGAACACCGGTAAATTGAGAGATGTTGTCGCTCACTCGGGTAATAACATTCTCCCGGTTGAAAGCAATCAAACTCCCAAAGGATTGAATTGATCCCGGGATGTGTATTTGTTCGCTTTGGCAATCGTTAATAGAAACGCTTGCGCGAGCTTGAACTTCAGTCTTTTCCATAGCTCCAATGTTCTGTGGGCTTTAGGTTTCTAATGGTAACAGAAGCTTTTTGAATACTAAAGGATGTCAATCAGGGGCAAAACCAACGCCGGAACAGTTCGGTCTGGAATAACGTCTTTTGAACAAACTACAGGAGTAACACCGATGAGATTGAGAACGCGCACATACCTTGTCATGGCCATGGCGGCAACCTTAACCTTGCCTGCTCTCGCCTCTGAAAATGTTGTTCGATCAACAACTCAAACCACAACAGCGGCTCCGGCAGCACCAGTGGTTTTAGATAGCTATATGAAGCCAGTTGTCGAACAAACTAAAGAAGTAACCGATAGTAACGGCAATACCGAAAAATCGACCTCTCCTATCATTATGGAACGGCACGAACAAGTTGCAATTCCGAATAATGAAGTGCGCACTACAACCGTGCACGAAGAAAAACAGCAAGTTTTAGAAAAACAGCCAGTTTTAGTAAAACCTGTCGTTCCACACAAATCGTCGATAGTTCGTCATAAAACTATTGCACATCGACCAAGGCACGTGCACCACGTTGCCTACAAAAAGCCGCCGGCACCTAAGTACGTTGCCGTCACACCTCAACCGAGTGCAACCCAAGCAACATCTGAAGATCGAACGGTCGTAAAGCAAGAACTAATTGAAAAACCGCCAACAATCATGGAACGTAAAGACCCAGCTCTGAACCTTCCGTAATTCTGTAATTAGTTTCAATTCAAAAGGGCGGCCATATGGTCGCCCTTTTCGTGCACCACGTCTGGTGCTTCTTTTTTAGAAGATCAATTGTGCTTTTTTAGAAGATTGCTCTTCCGAACGTACCAATTAGTCCGCGATGGTAGCAAGGTGCTGGGCCGTACCCATATGGTGCGTATCCGTAGGGTGCCGCGTATCCGAAGCGCTCAGCACGCCACATTTGGTGACGTATTTGCCTAGGCGATTCATATCTGCATCCATCCCAGCTCCATGCCGCTTGCGGAGCGAATTGGGTCAAAATCAAACCTGCAAGTGCGGGTAGAATCAATCTGAATTTCATGAGCTCCTCCTTCGCCATGGTGGCAAGTCATTTATTACTCTCCTAGTAAACTCCCTTTATGTGGAGGAATCGTGGACGCGCGCGTCCAATTCCAGATTCCGCATTTCCAAGGCTGAGGTCGTAACCGGCATTACAATGCCATGGCTGAGTCTGACCAAAGTTTGCCACTTTGCTCGCTTAAATTAGAAGGGCAAGCAACTTATATATAGGACTATCTATCGTGCAACCAGACAGACATGTAGAACTCACGCAAATTGGTAGAGATGCAAATAGCTATTCCGTGACCCACGGGTCTACCGATCTCCTCCAAAACGAAGTCACTCAATATATGGCTACCTATAAAAGGCCAGAAGATGCAGCAGCACTTACAGCTAAGCTTCAGGAAGCTGGATTGAAAGACGACGATATAGCGAAACTGGAAAAATATGGCTTTTCATCTTTCCACGATGTAATGTCCGAAGTAAATCAGGTAGAAGGAAAATTCAATCAAACCGCGGCTTCAGATCAACAGGCAGCTGAAAGAAGTCTCTCTGCAGCCTTAACTGATGTGCGCACATTCTGCCAGAATCATCCGGACCAGGCAGCCGATATGATAAGCAAACTCAGTCAAAGTAAATTGCTTCCACAACTCGCTGTCGCCGCTCTAAATGATGCGATAAAAACCAGAGAAGAATCTACAGGGGATCCGATCGCAGGCGTGAATCGTCGAGAAGCTCTTGCTTTGCTTGGACAAGATCAAAGTCCGTTGGGGCAAGCACTTACAAATGATATGAATAGAAGTTTTTCACTGCGGCAAGCTGATGGCACTGTTCCTGAAGGCTACTGGGGCAGAGGCTATGCAGATAGTTCAAGGCCTACGAGTACAGGTTCAGAACCTGAACTAACGACAGGCCACTTGCAAAACCTCATGACGCATTTCGACAGGCAACCACTTGGTCCAAATGAAGAAGTTCAATTAGATCCAACTACTCCGAGCCGATTAGCAAAATTCATTCAAGATAATTTCTAAGTTGCTAATTGGGTCGCACCACATATGGTTGCAGCTAAACATTAGGAGCTACTCCACAGGAGCCAATTCCGGTTGAGTCCAGGGTTTCTTTTCTTTGGTGAAAGTAGCGTCGTCTTCCTGGTGCCAATAATTCGCGCCCAGGCGTCTCAATCTGTTCATGGCCTTTTCGAGGTGGTCACGATGTTTCTCTCGTTGTTCATCATTCATATCGGCAGGTATATAAATGGGATCACCGACCATGTAAAGCATCG
>CAJCIF010000294.1 GCA_903970355.1 Actinomycetota bacterium | reverse complement strand
TCCTGTTACGACAGCATTATTTGCGCTTATGACAGGCAATGCGGTGGCCATAAAGCCATCAGAAAAGGCCTCTTTGACCGGCAAGAAAATTGCAGAGCTTTTCAGCCAAGCCGGTTTCCCGGCAAATGTTGTTTCCGTAATAACGGGAGATGAGGAGACTTCTGCCTCGCTTGCAAACAGCAAGCTTGCCAAATTGATTTTCATTGGCTCTACATCTGGTGGCATACAGATTACAAAAGAAAGTGCAAAGCAAGTCACTTCTCTCACCTTGCAACTTTCCGGTAAAGACGCAGCTATTGTTTTGCCGGACGCTCCTGTTGAATTTACGGCGAAAGGTCTTGTTTGGGGCGCCTTCACGGCTGCCGGACAATCGCGTGCTGCAATTGAGCGAGTCTATATTGTAAAAGGGAAAAAAACCGAAAAGCTATTGGAACAAGTGGTGGCACAGACGAAATTATTGCAAGTTGGCAAACCCGATGAGCCGAACACAGATATTGGACCGCTCATCGATGAACAGCAGTTCAACCGGGTAGTTGGGCAGTTGGAACAAGCTGTGGCGCAGGGCGCCCGCATCTTATGCGGCGGCAATAGAGTGCCAAATTTGGCCGGCTATTTTTTCGAGCCGACAGTGCTTGTTGATGTAGATCATTCCATGCAACTGATGGTTGAGGATACGATGGGTCCACTTTTGCCTATCATGGTTGTTGATAGCGAAGACCAGGCTGTTGCTTTGGCGAACAACTGCCAATTCGGACTTTCGGCATCGGTGTGGTGCAAAGATATTGTTCGAGGGCAAAACGTAGCACGAGATTTAAATGTGGGTACGGTTTCGCTCAACGATTGCATATTCGCTCAGGGAGTGTCCCAATATCCCTGGGGCGGTCTGAAAAAGAGCGGCTACGGAAAGACTCATTCCTATTTCGGATTGTTGGATCTCGTCAACACAAAGCACGTGAGCATTGATGCTGCCAGTGGCTCCAATAAGTTCTGGTGGTTCCCGTATGGTTCCGGACGCCTTCGTTCAATAAAAGGCGGAATCGATGCACTACACGGCAGTTTCAGCCAGCGCTTAAAGGGAACATTTAATTTCATTTTTGGCGGATTTTCTAAGAAATGAAATAGGATACTGGATTCACCCAATTCTCATCTATTCAAGTTACACTTGAACCTGAGGGATCCATGGGTATATCGAAGTGGAAAAGATTTGGCTTAAGCAGTACGACCAAGGCATACCAGCTACTATTAGTCGCAACGGTATAGAAACGCTAGTTAATCTTTTTGATTTTGCCCTGAACAATTTCGCCAATCGTCCGGCCTTTCATAGCATGGGCAAAGAGATCTCATTTGCTGAATTCGATCGTCTCGCAAAATCCTTTGCTGCCTATCTTCAGAAGGACTTGCATCTGAAAAAGGGAGATCGCGTTGCGATCATGATGCCGAATCTTTTGCAATATCCGATTGCACTTGCTGGTTGTCTGCGTGCTGGTCTGACGGTTGTAAACGTTAATCCGCTCTACACGCCGCACGAGCTCAGCCAGCTATTGAACGACAGCAAACCGAGTACCATTATTATCTTGGAAAATTTTTGCAAGACACTGCAAACCGCTTTGCCTGGCACCACCATCAAAAATGTGATTGTCACTGCCATTGGTGACATGCTCAGTTTTCCGAAATCAGCAATTGTGAACTCCGCCGTTCGACACTTAAAAAAAATGGTTCCTGCCTGGGAGATTCCTGGGACGATTCGCTTCAATGGCGCATTGAGCCGCAGATCGGCTGGGGAATTTAAAGAAGTGCCAGTTGGTCCTGATGATCTTGCCTTCCTGCAATATACCGGTGGAACAACCGGGCGGCCTAAAGGTGCAATGCTTACGCACTCAAGCGTTTCTGCCACTGTTCTTCAGATTGACGCATGGTTCTCTACAAAAGTGCGCGTCGGTCAAGAACGGGCTATTGTAGCTCTGCCCCTCTATCATGTCGCCGCAATGGTTTGCCAGTGTCTGGGTAACCTGAAATTTGGAGCTTGCAGCGTGCTTATTGCAAATCCGAAAGACATTCCCGGCTTTATAAAGGAATTGAAAAAGCATAAATTTACGCTCTTTGGCGGCGTCAACACACTCTATAATGCGCTTTTGAATCATCCTGAAATCAAAAACGTGAATTTCAGCTCGTTACGTTTTTCGTTCAGTGGTGCCATGGCAACTCAAAAAATAGTAGCGGATCGCTGGAAGCAAGTAACGAGCTGTCCGTTGACTGAAGGTTATGGATTAACAGAAACATCGAGCATCGTTTCTATTAATCCGCTGCACCTTGATGAATACAAAGGCAGTATCGGTTTGCCCTTGCCCTCTGTCGATGTAGAAATAAGAGATGACAACGGTAAACCGGTGGGAATAAATACACCGGGAGAACTGTGGGTGCAAGGACCACAGGTTATGCCTGGCTATTTGGACAGACCAGAAGAAACAAAAAAGGCTTTAGATGAACGTGGTTTCGTAGCGACAGGTGACATTGCCACAATTGATGAACTAGGATTCCTGCGCATTGTTGATCGCAAAAAGGACATGATTATAGTTTCCGGGTTCAATGTCTTTCCGAATGAAATTGAAGATGTTGTCTCGGCTCATCCAGGCGTAAAAGAAGTGGCTGCTGTTGGAGCTCCTGATGAGAAATCCGGTGAGAAGGTTGTGCTCTTTGTAGTGAAACGTGATCCAACTTTGAGCCAGGCGGATTTGATCGATTTTGTCAGGCAGTCGCTCACCAGTTATAAGGTGCCGAAGGAAATTATATTTACGAGTGAACTGCCCAAGAGTAATGTTGGCAAAATCTTGAGACGTGAACTGAGAGAAAAATTGCTGCAGAACGACGGAAAGAGAAACACTAGCGTCGCGCTTGCTTAATGCGTATATCCTTTCGAAAAAAAATAAGCCTTATTTTGATTGCCAGCATAGTTATGGCTGTAGCACTTGCTATCGAATTGGCATTCAGAATGAGACCTGCCGCCGTGGTTTACAAGACTGAAAATGTGAAATGCGGCGACTCTGAGGTTGTTTTAGGCACTTTTGAAAATAAAACCAGGACACAAGATCCGGTGCTTCTTTTCTACTTTCATGGGCTTGGACAAACTTATACAGAACCATTCAAGTTGCCGGTGAAAAGAACATACGCGCAGTCAGCCCTTCAAGACTATCCGCTCCTCAATATCGTTTCTTGCAACTATTCAGAGAACATCGTTTGGTACAATCAGGACACTTTGGCTAGTGCTACATGTGGTATCACTCATATCCTTGATCAATTACCGGCAGCACACATTATCCTGGCCGGAACTTCTATGGGTGGTTGCGCTGCCCTCACTTACGCTGCCATTGCACCAGAAGAAATTCGCAAACGTATCATTGGTGTAGTCGCAGTTTATGCTACCGGTGATCTAGCCAGGTTGTATAAACTCACGCAAGAGAAGCGCGTTACAGATGGGTTGCTCAACCGTTTTGGCGGGCCGCCGGAAAAAAAACTCGAACAATATAACGATTCTAGCCTCGTTCCAAACTTGTCCAAGTTGCCCAATAATATACACGTATACCTGATTTCAGCGAGTCACGACGTGGCAATTCCAACTGTGTTGCAAGCAGAGCTCTATAAAACTCTTCAGGATGACCACGTTATTTGCAAACTTGAAACATTCGAAGGAACGCATGAATCTCCACCAATATCCGGAAGCTTCGAGAGAGGATTACATTTTGTGCTGGACGGGATGAAGCTATGACTACCGGGCAATCGCGCCATGAGCCAAAACCAGTCGCAATTGAACCAGCCCGCGAATTGCGACCGGATGAATGGACGGCTCTCAAGTCCTGAATTAGTGTCCAGCCGATTCTTTAGTCAACCAGGCATCGATTATGTTGCCGATGGCGGGTTGCACGTGCTGGTGTTCCATTAGCAAATGACCTTTACCGGAAAGAATGTGCAATTCAATCTTCTGCGAGCCGAATTTCTTGATCGCATTCGGAAGTTCTGAGGATTTGAACATCGCATCTTTTGTGCCGGCAATAATCAATATTGGAAAATTAGCCGGAAGATTTTTTGCTAAGGTAAAGGCCCGATCGTTCATAAAATCAATTTTGATGAGATCGGCCGCACTCATCTTGCGATATATCAACGGATCGCTATCGCAAGCTTTCGCCAGGGCTGGATCATTAGTCAGGTAAGGTGCCGAATAGGGTTCTAAATTGATATTTCGATTTGGCTTGAGGATGGTTTTTGCGAAATCGGTTACCCAACGAACCGGTTTTGCATGCATGCGTGTTTTGTAGCATGGCGAACCAAGAATGGCACCATCAGCTAATTTGGGATGCTCTGAGGCTAAAGTTAAAGCCATATTGGAACCGAGACTTTCCCCGAGTAAATACAGTTTCTGATTCGGATTGGCCTGGCGCAAATCAGTCACCATGTCCAACAGGTCTTGTTGGCTTTGACTTATTTCGATTTTATTGGTGCCGCCGAACTTGGCAGACTCTGTTCGCCACCGACCAAATCCGCGTGGATCTAATGAAAATACATGGAATCCTTCCGAGGCAAGGTGCTTAGCCATATCGTTCCAGGCGAATGCATAGAGCGTCATGCCCGGTACTGCAACAATTGTTCCTTTGGTCGCCTTGTTCTTGTCCACCCATTCGTAAATGGGCAAATTGAGCTGCTGTCCAATAGTGCTGTTTACAATGCACACAGGAGCGGAAGCGGGCGTCTGTTTCACAATCGGGGATGATGAAGAAGCACTCACTGCTTTTCCATGCGAATGCACTTTGCTTGCCGATTGGTGAGTATCTGCACCTGCTGCCGAAAAATAAGGCAATGTCATCAGTGCGACAGACAATAAAAACATGTTTCTTAGATTCATGTTTGGCTTTATAGCGCCCGGGCATACCGCCGTCAATGCTTGGCTTCCGGAACACGTCAATCCGGCAGCTTTCTACGATAATTGACAGCCTTATGGAGATGCTGCTTGAAACATCGTATGATGGCACAGAGACCTTTAGCGAGAATTGTGGGACTGCAAAAATGCACAAGAAATTATGGACAAGCGG
>CAJCIF010000293.1 GCA_903970355.1 Actinomycetota bacterium | reverse complement strand
TGCCAATCCTTTTAGAATGGCCCGATCCACTGGGATTCTTACGAATCATGGGACGATTCGCGATCTTTAAGAGAGCTTCGTGAAGTGAGCGTTACAAAAGTGCTGGTGCCAGCATTAGAGTTGCTGGGAACCCTTGGAATTTTGACTAAGAGAGGATTTACGCGTGCTGTCGCCAAGCGGTTGCAAATCATGCAATTTGGTGCGACTGTGAAGTTTTAGATTCTTTCTCATAACTCATTTGTTCGCTATCAACCTGGGAAATACATTCAGTTCGCTGCGTGGCAATCGCGCCTTGCAAATCTATCTGCTCAGCCAGATGGCGAGGCTCTGGGCCTGGGCGGCATTGCAAGTGGCAATTAGTTGGCTTGTCTATAGCGCCACCAAATCTAATCTCATACTAGCTTGGGTGAATTTTGGAAACTTCCTGCCCATGCTTCTTCTTGGTATGTCTGGTGGTTATATAGCGGACAAATTCAACCGAAAGCACATTTTGCTTTTCACACAGAGCATCAATATGGTCTTGATGTTGTGCTTTGCCTATCTGGCACACGAGCCGGTTAGACCACTCTGGACTATTGCTTTTTTCTATTTGCTGGTTGGTGTCGTTTTTGCGCACGATCAACCAGTGCGGCAAGCTTTGATCATGAATCTAATTCCGCCTCGTGAGCGGGTCAATGCCTTTTGCTGCGAAATGATCATTTCGACCCTCACAATGATGGCCAGTTTTCACATTGCCGGCAAGGTAATCGTGCGATTCGGCGAATCAGCGTGCTTTATCTCAGGCGCGGTAGCGCTTGTTATAGCAACGATACTGCTCCTTTTTGTAAACCAGCGAAAGGAAGAAGAAAGCGATGAGCAAGATGGAGTTACGAACGAACCGAAAAGCACGAACGTTTTAGAAGCGGTTCGCTACGTGATCGGAAATGCAGATGTTCGCCGACTCTTTTTTCACAACAGCATTGCCCTGTTATTTGGTACCAAATACAGTTTGCTATTCCCCGCTATTACTTCGAATCTATTGCATGGTAATGCGGGTGTGCTCGGTGATCTCGACGCTGCCAATTCAATTGGTGGCACCCTGGCGGGATTGGTACTGGCTAATCTTGTTCTTGCACCTAAGTGGGGCGGACCATATGCTGCTACAGCAGGATCATTACTGCTCTTAGTACTGGCAGGGTCGAACAGTTTTGTTTTCTCACTAGTGATCGTCGTTTTTCTCGGTCTTTTCTTTACCCTGCAAAATAACGGCAACTATGCGGTTTTGCAGACGATTGTTCCGGACCGGATGAGAGGAAGGACAATCGCCGCCTACCTGGTCGTCACACAGTTGGTCGATCAGATCGGCAATTTTTTCACAGGAAGAGCAGCGGACCGATTCGGTGTTCAACCTATTTTGCTGATTGAAGGGTTGGTATGTGCAGCCATTTTTACAGTCATTTCGATCGGACGATTGAGAGAAAAGAAAAACGACATGCTACAAAACAATTCCTTTCTCGGTTAACCATGCTTCGTTGTATATGGTGCTCATGTAGCCCCTGCCACCATCGGGCAAGATAGCAACAACGGTTTTTCCTTCACCTTCGAGTTCTTCGCAATAACGAAGAGCGGCAGCGACTATGCAGCCGGAGGAACTGCCGACAAAGAGCGATTCTTGTTTCAACAACTTGTGAGCGACGCGAATCGATTCTTGATCCGGAATGGCAATGGCAGTGCTTATAAGGCTGATATCCAGGTTGCCTGGAATGAAATCGCTGCCTATTCCTTCTACTAGATAAGGTGCTCCGGTAGCGGAGGTTCCTTTTGTGAAACTAGTAAGAAGGCTGCCGACGGGGTCGGCTAAAACGAGTTTGACCGCTGGACGGCGCTCTCTAATGAAACGACCGACCCCGGTAATTGTGCCGCCCGTTCCTACGCCTGCCACTAGAGCATCAATCTCTCCTCCGGTCTGAGACCAAATTTCCGGGCCGGTTCCCTCATAGTGGGCTTTTACGTTGCTTGTGTTGTTGAACTGGTCAATTAGACAAGCCCCTTCCGCCTTCGCTATCTCTCTTGCCTGGCTTATGAAGTGTTCGGGATCTTGATATAGTTTGCCGCCCGGAACGACCCTTACATCAGCACCGAGTGTTTTAAGAAGCTGCACTTTTTCTTGACCGACTTTTGATGTCAAAACAACAATCAATCTATAGCCTTTCAAAGCTGCCACCATGGCCAGTCCAATTCCGGTGTTACCGGCAGTGGCCTCAACGATTGTGCCGCCTTTCCTTAACCGCCCGTCTTGTTCAGCCTTACTGACCATATATGAGGCAATCCGATCTTTGACGGAACCGCCAGGATTCATAAATTCGCATTTGCCAAACAGTTTGTGGCGTAAATTGCTACCAATGCGCCCCAGTTTTACTAGCGGCGTATTGCCTATCGAATCGGTTATCTCATTTAGGAACTGCAAAACGTTTCACCTGTGAGAGGAGAAGAGGCATTTGAATGACAAGAGGGCTAAATCTTTTCCTATATATTGATGGCAAACAAGCTGACTTGGCCGCAATTAAGTTACTAGCGGTTTCCCAGATCGCTATCTTATGACGTTGGACTAAAGCTTGAAAACCTCATATGAGCGGGGTCTAAAAGCCTTGTCCCGTAATAGCCTGGCCGATTTCAGGGGGGGTTCTATATTAATTGTTGATCAATTGGCTTTACACACACCCAAATGCGGAATTCACGCATATACAAGCGAACCTGATACTGTTATTGTTTCCGAACTGGGAAGTCAAGCAAGTTAATAGGGGCCCGGCCGAGCGTTTGGAGCATTGCTCAGAGAGGGATTATGAAAGGATTACTGCGTTCACTAATTGTTCTTCTGGTAACCATTGGAGCTGTATACGTTTATACGGCTTACGACGAACACGCAAAAGAAGTAGGACGGTTGCAATGGCCAAGCGTTGAAGGCCGCTTCGTTACCGAAGCAGATCGCTTACCTGCCAAATTGGATGGTCGCATCCAGACACTACCGATCGACTCGCCATCAACAGGCGTGCTCTCATCTATTTTTACGTTCCCGTACGAACGTTTTGTTTATTCAGTTAACGGTAAGCCAATCGTTGGTGACAGAACCGGGCTGCCCTGTCTGAACGTTGTGCGCGACTACTGCACAGCCAAAGAAATTCAACAACAGCACCGTACCACCATCTATGATGCGGAAGTTCTCAATGCCATTTATTCGCATGTAGATCCAACCACCGGCAAACCGGTTGCTCCTTCGGGCGATGAACTCTTAGCTGATTTCGGACCGAGTGCCAAAATCTACTACGATCCAAGCAATCCGAGAGTCGGCATTGTTGATCCCAATACAACCAGTTTTGTAAGCAGCATTCTTTATTCCGGTATCGCAATGTGTTTAGCCGGCGCTGTAATTTTCCTTCTGATCAGCTGGCACGATTGGATGCTACGCGATACAGATTTCGAAGACAAAGTTCCGGATTACTTCTACGACGTTACGGGCCGCTACACTGGCGTGCACCGCATTCGTCCGGAAGTTGTTGAAGAAACGGCCCCGGCAGTATTACCTGCAGCCGGCACGCCAGTTCCAACAGGAGTTCAACCGGTAGAAACTAAATCTGCCGCTGAGTAA
Source organism: Actinomycetota bacterium (assembly GCA_903970355.1). Lineage (GTDB taxonomy): Bacteria > Cyanobacteriota > Vampirovibrionia > Obscuribacterales > Obscuribacteraceae > CAJCIF01. Next base: position 4,293 of record CAJCIF010000293.1, on the reverse strand, counting down.
CAGCAGTAAAGAGCAATGCAAAAATGCCATCCTTATCGGGTGGCATTTTTTTGTGATTAACTCTCAATGCCAATTTTTTCCGTAAATCTCTTCGAACATCGTCTTATCTACTTGCAATGGTGCGCTGCTGATTTTGATATCGCCAGCGAACGGATAACTGAATGAAACGAGCAAATAAATATTGAGTGAAAGTATGGTAACGACGAAACTAGTCATCGTTAATTGCACACCGAGACTTTGAATGCCAAACAAGTATGTGAAACTGACCGTTGCTACCGCACCTGCAATTACGACAATCCAGAGACTTGTTGCCAGCCCGTAAGTTAACTGTGCCAATCGTGCCCGGCGAGAATCTCCGAGTTTTGTCGCTGCTTCCAACAACACCTGCTGTATATTGCTTTCCTTCTGGGTTTTTGGTTCGAGGTTGGTGCAGTCAAGCCAGATATCTCCGTAGGTATTCCATGCTTTATCGCTCATCTTATGTTTTTCCATGAGCGGCCACTCGTCGTTTACTACCAGGGAAACGTACTCATATGCATGAGAACGGAGTCTCTGACCGTCCGCCTCGGAAAGCCCTCTGGACAGACGATATATATCTCCCACTGCGCCGGCCTCTTGCTGCACGTTATTGCGCGCTTCTTCGAATTTTGCCATTGCGCTTGAAACCATGAATCCAAGCAGCACGGCAAAAAGAGTTCCGCTTACCGAGAGGAGAGGATCGGTGACATCATGATGCTCTCTCAGTACTGCTAAATTGAGGTGTCTCCGCAAAACGACAGCAAGAAGATCGCATGCGATCACAATACAAAGAGTCAATAGCATCCAATACAAGAGTGTCATAGCATGCTCCGGGAACTGATAAGCATATGTCAAAAATCAACCTTTGCAGTATGATTCGCTTGATGAAAAAGATGCCAGGCAAAACCTATATTGTTGCAGTGGTTTTAAGAACGCTCCTGTTGGTTTTAGGAACTCATGCCGCTCTTGCCGAAAATCCGGCAAGGAACGAAGAATACTACTTGCCTTTAGCGACTGACAGCGCGGATACGTTGCAAAGAAAAGGCAAGGACAGCAATAAGCTGCATGAGTACGGATTTGCAATTCCTCTCTATGAAGCTCTCTTGAAAAGAGGTGGCACCAAAAATCTTCTCTGGGCCTATGAAGGTCTCGGTGTAGCCTATGCAGGCAAAGCACAATTTCCAAAAGCGTTCGATTATTTGGACAAAGCGGTTGCTCTGGCAAGGAAAAGCAAAAATACGGATGAACTGAGCGAAGCTTTGCGGGGAAGAGCCCGAATACACGTTAGTAACAAAGAATACGATTTGGCATTAGCCGATATGAACGAATCTTTGAAGCTTGCTCAGTCTGATGGTCGCTGGGTAGAGAGAGCAGAAATCTTTATGCATCTTAGACAATACGATAAGGCGGCCGCGGACTACTCAGAAGCTATCAAGGTTGCTCCGGAAAAGCCGCAACTCTACTATGACCGCGCTAAAGCTTATCGTCTGTCGAACAATGCTGTTGCAGCAAAGCGCGATCTCGATAAGGGCAACGAGCTGAGCGAAAAGAATTTTTGATATTCGCTACACGGCAACAAGAGCAGGTTCCATAAGCAATTCGAAACTGACTACGGCAGTACCGGTTACTTCCACCTTTTCAATTTTTTTGCCATCAGCCGATACATTCACAACGATATTGCTAGGTCTTCCCATAGCTTCACCTTGCAATATTTCAAACTCATTGTGCTTTGCATCCAGAATCCCTTGCTCAACAAGATAGGCACCAAAGGCACCTGCACCGGATCCGGTGGCTGGATCTTCGACTATTCCCACGGTAGGTCCAAAGTTGCGAGCATGGAATTTCTTTTTGTCATTCATATGGAAAACATGTGCTGTAACAGCATCTCCTTTCCGCAAAAGTTCACTGAGGGCGGAGGTGTCATAGGAAATTTTGTGCAAACAATCTAGTTCTTTAATACCGACCATTAGGTGCCAGTTTCCGGTATTCACTAATTTAATTTGAAAACGTTCGTCCAGATCACTTTCCCTGATACCAAGACTGGTGGCCGTTGCCTTTCGATCGAAAGGAGTTTCTTGAAACTGTGGTGCCCGTTGGGTCATGGTTACGTCGATCTGCCCACTGCCTTTGCGAACTTTAATTGGAACGACGCCGATTGCGGTTTCGGCCGTATATTCCAGACCTTCTGCATTAGCTTTGATTTTATTCAAGGCAGCTAACAGATAAAACACAGCAACTGTGTTGTGGCCACAAAAGGCGATTTCTTGAGTGGGCGTGAAAAACTGAATGTTGATATCGGCAGCCTTGCTTTTGGAGACGAAAGCGCTTTCGGAAGCGTAAATTTCTGAAGCAATCTGCTGTCTTTCTTGCTTCGATAAACTGTCGGCATCGAGAATGACACCAGCGCGATTTCCTTCAAATTTGCGATTGGTAAAGGCATCGACAATAAACGCTTTCATAGCAACTACCTCATTCGGGTCTGTCTATTGTATGGAAGCGCAATGAACTCTCTAAAAACTTAAGCAAAAGACAACTATGACGGTTCAATTAACGAAATTACACGTACTAAAACGGAGGCACGGTATCCGCCGCGCCCCCGCCTAACCGAACAAAGACTTCGATTAACTAGTGCTTGTAGGTCTGATCGATTTGGGCTTTGGCGGCGTGAGCATTGCCATCCACAATTGCCTTATCCAGTTTGGCCTGGCGATCGATATCTGTCTTTGCTAGATCAGTACTTTGATCTACATCTTTTTTGATCGAATCGATTTCAGATTTTTTCTGATCGAGTGCTTTTTTGGCATCATCGGCAAGGATATGAAGGTCCTTTTGTTGATGTTCAGCACTTTCTTTCAGTTCAGTAACTCGTTGATCTATCGCTTGTTTTTGCTCATCTTTTTGCTTGTCGATATCACTTTTATAAGTTGATACTTGCTGTGATTCCTGGCTGCAAGCGCTCGCCAGAAGGACGGTTGCGCAAGCAACGAGCATATTTCTAAATGGAATATTTGCCATTACATAATTCTCCAACCTGGTTCTGGTCGTTTGGACCCGCAAACAAAACAAAATGTTCCGGACTCAGACGCGCGGCTGGAACTGAGCGGCGCGTTCGCGATCGGTCGCGGCCGTACTGAGGTCATAAATCCAGGAGTGCATAGGAGAAGAGAACTCGTCGGCCAGTGCACTCAAATAGCCCATATAAGCCTTGCGTCTTATTTGGAAGAGCTTCCAGGAAAGAGACTCATCGCGAATTTCAAAACCACCGGCTTTTAAAATCTCTAGCCCATGCTGAAATTGTTCTTTATCAAGACGGACATGATCGGTAGTCTCAATTCGAAAGGCTTTGCATAACGCCTGCGCCGTGCTGCACGCCAGCCAATAGAAGAGTTCGGCTTCCCCGACTGAGACATCTTTGATTGTGGTGAGAAGAAGTGATGCGGCATCCAACATGGCGCCCATAACACTGATCCACGACTCCGTTTGATTGGTGGATCTAAAATATAAGAGAAGTGGATAAGCGCGATGGCTTTCCAGAATACTCGCTACCCAGCTTTCCCAGCTAATAAAGCTGGTTCCCATAGTGGACATAAGTCCGAGTTCCTTATAGCGAAGCAAAAGAACAATGCCTGAGGCGGGAGTTCCGGCTCGGCTTACAACCGTATTAACGACTTGCTCTCGTTGCTGCACCAGGCTCTGGAGAGTAAACAAATAGGAAATTGACAGTGCCATATATGACAATCCTGAAACGGCAGCAATCAACACCAGAAATCTAACGCGTGTACCGAAGGCAACGATGTCACCAAAGCCCAGGGTTAGAACTGAAGATCCGGCGAAGTATATGGCCTCATTGAAAGAGGCTATAGGTGGTCGAAAGTCTTCTCTGAAGCCATAAAAAAGCAGAGCAAAACCTAAAATCAGAGTGACAAGCCACAATAGGATCAAGATCGCAAAAAAGAGAGGTGCATACAAACCAAGCAAATCATCACGCCATTTACGGAACGAATTTCGGCTGGCCACCCAAACATAAATTGGAAATAGCAGTTTCCTTCCTACATAAGGAGCGATTCGAAATTGGTAGGGACTAACGCGCGGCACAATGATGGAATGGAAGACATCATAGAAAACCAAAAACACCAGGATTGACCCCAGGAGAATAGGCAAAAGGTGTGACATGGTGTCCATTAATTGCCGTGCGCCATGGGGGGTGGCCCCATGCCTGATTCCGGTGGAGTAATGCTTTTGTCGTTTTTAAAGCACCAGCGGTGGAGCTCTGCC
>CAJCIF010000292.1 GCA_903970355.1 Actinomycetota bacterium | reverse complement strand
GGTCCTTCCACTTCCACTTCGCGAAGGAGCAAAGCGCGTGAGAGTGGCAATTTGCTTTCAATGAGGCGAGCCATTGTTTGACCGGAAAAATTGAAACAGATACGTGGTTTGTCAGCACCCTTTTCGAAACGTTCCACTACCGGCTTGCCATTCGGTGATTTGAGGATCCAACCAAGCCCGCCTGAGTCTTTAACGAGGAATCCGATACTGGTACCGCCCATGGTTGCCTTGCGCAAAAGCTTATCCGTAAATTGATTCGGAATGAAATGTTCGAAATAGTAGCTCGCCAATCGTTGTGAAAACACAACCGGCTGCGCCATGCTGACAGCTTTGGCTGTTCCCCATTCTTTCAAGCGTCCGGCTGCCACTACCTTATCGAAGTATTCTCGATCCAAAATAACGGGCGCCAGTTGATAACGTCCAGCCACTTCAAAGAGATTTCTTGTTTTGACTTGCACGTCATCGAGTAAGAGCTTTCGCAAAACAGCAGGCAAATTAAGAGAATCTCTTTCGGCTTGCAGAACTTCCGAAAGTCCGAGGGACTGTGCTAAGTGGTGCAGCCATTCTCTATTTAAGCTCGCCTGGGTAGATACGAAATTGCAAATACGCGGGCGCGCTTCATCTTCCAGAAATCGCCAGAACATGTAAACAGCTACATCGACAGGCAAGAACCACATCGTTGAATCCGGATTGTAGGCAAGTTCAATTTTGCCTTCTTGAGCCAAACGTGATTTTGCTTTCAGCTCATCGTTCTGTTTCGCTCGCTGTTGCGGATCCAATTCTCGAAACAAAACATTCGGTCCGCTGAATCCAAAGGGCATGCCGGTAGCCGCTGCACCAGCCATCATCGGTATGCGTACGAAGTACCAGTTAGATTCGATTTTCGAAAGTGCTTCAGTCAGTTTTTGTTCATAGGTCTGGCAAATGCGTTCCCAATTCGTATTTGGTTTTCGTCTTTCAAATTCCAGTTCTTCCGGCACGACTCGGTCGCGCTGGATAGCCCCCCACAAAGAGGAAACGATGAAAATAGGGACACCTTTTAGCGCCTTTGCAATATGAGGAAGCTCCGCTGCTGCCCAGGGGGCTCTCGGAACGCGTGCCTCATCACAATTTGGAGGCAGACCACAAAATATTGCTGCATCATATTTGGTATCACGCAACGGTTCCGCTTCAATAAAGCGCAGCCGATCTTGAAAAGCCCGATACCTATCTAGCCCCCCAATGGCATCCTCAAGCAGGGCTCGCGCTGAGGAAGTGAGATCGAGCGATGACAGGCTCAAAAGATTCAAGGAAGATTTCGTAGCTACATGCAAAACCCATCCCTTGGTTAAGAGCCAGGCAGCTAAAGGAGCGGAGAAGCTGGACAGCGGTCCCCACAGATAGGCGATTTTTTGAGTCATGACTTATTGAATTCCGCTACAAACAGAGCCGAAGGAAGGCTAGAACATATCCGACCTAAACATGTTACCAACTATTGATTCGGCAAAAAGCGGCTAAAGTCCATGGGGGCTTCAATAATCATGGTTCCAGCGATTTCATCGCCTTTGCGCAGGCTGTCTGGACGCATAAAAGACCTGTAGCACTCCATCGGTAAGACTATTAGGACGTAAGCTGAGCCGGCAATGTTAACAATCTGCATAACGACGTTGTTGATCCAGCCAAGGGGAGCGATGTTGAGAAGAAAACTTACAACTCCCAATACTATGAAAGGCATTATCAGAATGATGTTTCTCAGGAAAGATTGGATCAAGCTCGCTGGAATGCCGGTAGTAGCATCAACCACCTGAAAACCCATAAGGTTCTTGCCAACACCGCGACCTGCAAAAACGAAATCTCTTGCTAAAAAGGCAACAGCCATAACAAGAGGCAGAGGCAGCATTCTGTTTACGAAAGGAATGAGGGTTACGGCAACGCCTGCCATGTAGCAAACAAAAACATCGATGATCAGTGCAACCAGCCTGCGTGAAGTATCTACCTTAATCGCAACCGGCGGTGCGTAGTAACTATCGGTTGTATCGGGATTATTGTTGCTTCTCTCGCTTGGACCCCAGGCAGGCACGTTGATTTGGAACTGTTTATCCGCATCAGTGCCAGTCAAATCTGGAGTGCGCCCGGAAGTTTGCCCATTCTCTCGGTAGGGCCGGTTTGGTTTTTTCGGTTGGCGACTTGGACTTCCAAAAGATTTGGTCATGTCGCAATCCTAGGCTCTTTGAATAAGCAAAGCGAGGGCATCGGGATAATACTAAAGTACTACCTGCCCGATTTTTCCCCTTCACAATCAGGATTTAAGTGCCACCGAGACGGTTTTGCCTATTTCTCCAGACATTCTCTCCCGGCCTGTCCGGCTGCCAAGCCCACCCGTTACTAACCAGCCGCCCTTTTTATGAAAAGATGGTTTGAGTTTTTGGCTGAAATTGAATTTGCCGTGTACCATGGCGACTGAAAGGAGCATTGGGGCTTCTTAAAAGCGGTATCTGGTGTAAATAATGAACGGAACTTCTCATACAGTAATCGTGGATGGGCTGAGAACACCTTTTGGCAAATTGGGTGGCGCATTGAGCAGCATGGCGGCGGTTGATTTAGCCGTGCCTCTGGTGAAGGCGCTTGTTGAGAAATACAAGGTGCCAATCGAAGAGATCGATGAAGTTATCCTGGGCCAAGTAGTGCAAGCTGGTTGCGGCCAAATTCCATCACGCCAGGTTGTTTTCAAATCAGGATTGCCTGTTACTTGCGAATCTACGACAGTCAACAAAGTTTGCGCCTCTGGGATGCGCGCTGTGACAATAGGTGACTTACGCATTCGGGCTAATGATGCGCACATCATTCTTGCCGGCGGCATGGAATCGATGAGTCAGGCACCTTATCTTGTTGAAGCCAATACAGCACGTTTCGGAAAACGCATGGGCAATAGTCAGCTCAAAGACGCGATGATAACTGATGGGTTGGAATGCCCAATTGCTCATGTTCACATGGGAGTACACGGTTCGAAGGTGGCGGCTGAATTTAAGATCTCGCGCTTAGAGCAAGACAAATGGGCTTTGCGAAGCCATGAACTTGCACTGAAAGCGCAAAGTTCGGGACGCTTCAAACAAGAAATTCTGCCCATCCAAGTGCCGCAATCAAAAGGGGCGTCTAAAACTGTTGATGCAGATGAAGGTCCACGCGCTGATACAACACTTGAGGCTCTCTCGGCTTTGAAACCGGCTTTCGAATCAGATGGCAGCATTACAGCCGGTAATGCGCCTGGTGTTAACGATGGTGCCTGCCTGCTTCTCATAATGAGCGAGAGCAAAGCAAAAGAGTTGGGACTTGAACCGCTCGCTTACATCCTCACCCATGCTTCAATCGGACAGGATGCACCATATCTCGCTACAACACCTGCTCTGTCAACTGAGAAGGCTCTGAAAAAAATAGCAATGAAGGCCAATCAACTTGAGTTGATGGAAATAAACGAGGCTTTTGCTTCCGTCGCTTTACGTTCGACTGCCATGCTTGGAATTAAACCAGAGATAGTTAACGTCAATGGTGGTGCCATTGCGCTCGGGCATCCGATCGGCGCAAGCGGAGCACGTATTCTTCTTTCACTGGCAAAAGAAATGAAAAATCGCCATGCCAAGTTTGGTGCTGCTGCAATTTGCTCTGGTACCGCCCAGGGTGATTGCGTCATATTGTCCCGCGAAGGTTTAAAGTAATTTTTCGTTATGCAAAAGTCTGTGCAAACTAACAACGATGCGCCTGAACTCTCCTCTGCATCTGCCAGAATCGATGATTTGACACGGCAAATCGAGCATCATCGCTTTTGTTATTACATACTGAGCCAGCCGGAAATTAGCGATTTCGAATTCGATGAACTGCTTCGAGAACTCGAAAGTCTCGAAACGCGTTATCCGGAATTGCGCAGTCCCAACAGTCCTACTCAAAAAGTAGGCGCACCTCCGTCAACGGAATTTCAACAGGTCCGTCACCGCATTCCGCTCTTAAGTCTCTCCAATGCCATGTCTGAAGAAGAGCTGGAGAAGTGGCACGAGCGCTTACAAAGAGCGATGGAGTCCTATGAATTAGACAGTTCAAAAGTGAAATATGTATGCGAGCTGAAGATCGACGGACTATCGATCGCCCTCACGTACAAAAATGGATTGCTCGTACAGGGAGCCACTCGCGGTAATGGCGAAGTGGGCGAAGAGGTCACGCTCAATTTAAAAACGATCAAAGCAATTCCTTTCAAATTGTTTAGCAAAAGCGGTAATGCAATTCCTGAATTGCTTGAAGTCCGTGGCGAAGTTTACATGCCGGTTTCCAGTTTTGAAAGTTTGAACAAGGCTCTAACCGATGAAGGACTGGCACCTTTTGCCAACCCACGCAATGCGGCCAGTGGCTCTTTGCGACAAAAAGACCCTAAGCAAACCGCAAAGCGCAAACTGAGTTGCTGGGCTTATTTCGCTTATGTCACAGACCCCCATATCAAACAACCAACAAGCCATTTTGAAACACTGGAACTTCTTCAAGACCTCGGTTTTCCCGTAGAACCAAATCGAATGCTCGCAAAAAATATCAAGGAAGTGGAAAAATATTGCGAGGACTGGTCTGAAAAACGTCACCACATGCAATACCAGACTGACGGCGTCGTTATTAAAACTGACGACCGCACAATATGGAACGTACTTGGCGCCACTGCTCATAGTCCACGCTGGGCTGTTGCTTTTAAATATCCGCCGGAAGAAGCAGAAACAGTGGTAGAAACTGTTTCATTTGATGTAGGCCGAACCGGCGCTATTACACCGACGGCATTTTTATCCCCGGTTAAGTTGGCCGGTACAACCGTGAAACGGGCCACATTACACAATGCCGATCAGATCAAACGTCTTGATGTGCATATTGGCGACACTGTCGTTGTGCGCAAGGCCGGTGAAGTAATTCCTGAAGTAGTTACGGTTGTTGTGAGCAAGCGCCCGAAAGGTGCAAAACCAGTTGAATATCCGGCTAACTGTCCCGTTTGTGACACACCTCTTGAGAGAACCGGAAATGAAGTTGTCCTGCGCTGCCCAAACACTTACGGCTGCCCGACCCAAACAAAGCGCCGCATTGAGCACTGGGTAAGCCGGGATGCGATGGATGTAGACGGCGTCGGCGAGTCTCTCATCGATCAATTGGTGCGAGATGGAATGATCAAAGACCCTTCCGATCTTTATCGCCTCACTGAAGAAAAACTTTTGACACTCGAACGCTTTGGCGCAAAATTAGCGGCTAACGTTTTGAGCGCTCTTGAAAAATCGAAAACGCGACCGCTTGCCAACTTGCTATTTGCTCTTGGCATCAGGCATGTTGGATCGGGAGGAGCGGAGCTTCTCGCCAATCACTTCGGACGGCTGCAAAACCTTGTTTCAGCCAACGTAGAAGATATCGAAGCGATCGAAGGAATCGGGCCCACCATTGCTCAAGCCGTGAAAGAGTATTTCTCCAACCCGATAAACATCGACTTAATCAAACATCTTGCAGAAGTGGGAATACAAATGGAGTCCCCCCGTTCAAATGCTCTCCCCACATCGAAGGCCTTTCAGGGCCAAACCTTTGTGTTGACTGGAACTTTAACCAACATGGATCGCCACGAAGCCGAAGCAGCCATCAAGAGAATGAGCGGCAAAGTTACTTCTTCCGTAACAAAGAAGACGAATTATGTAGTTACAGGCAGTAATCCCGGTTCAAAACTAGCGCGGGCTGAAGAACTTGGTATAAAAGTAGTAAACGAACAGGAATTTCAGGCTATGCTTCAGACAGCCCAGAGCGAGGAAAGCTGATGCAAGGGTTTCAACTAAATTCTTTCGCTGCAGCGATAGTGCTTTCAACACTGCTTATGGGAGTCGTGGGCGCATTTGTACTCATTCCGGTTGCTTGCATTCAATGGACCTGGAATTCAGTAGCGGCGCATGTATTCCCCATACCTGTCATTAACGCTTGGCAAGCCATACTGCTCTACCTTGCAGCAGGCATCATTCTTTATTTAGCTGGCTTCATTCAGATTGAAGTGAAATCCGAAAACCTGGACTAGAGAATGCGGGCCGACAAAGGGCATTACCTCTTAATTCTGTTGTTCTTGATGTCGGGAGTGCCCGCATCCAATAGTTGGTTGCCACCGGCCCAGGCCAAAGGGCACGGCAAAAATTCCGTAGAGCCATCGAAGGACAACTTCGAGGAAGGGAAGCGGCGATTTGAGGCCGGAGATTATCCCGGCGCAATCGATTCCCTGCTGCAATCCATTTACTTTGCGCGTAACGGCTACAACCCGGAAGCTTATTTTTGGCTGGGTTCCGCTTATGCAAAGACAAATCAGGATGCAAAAGCAATCGAAGCGTTGAAAAAGAATATCGCAGAAAGCATCGAGCTGGTTCCAGATTCACATTTGCTCCTGGGACAAATCTATCTTCGCAACAAGCGCTTTGAAGATGCCCGTATCGAAGCAGCCAATGCGCTCACGCAGTCTTATAAGAAGAGCGGTAAAGCCTATAACCTATTGGGCCAGGTCTATGAAGCAGAAGGAAATCTTCAAACCGCTTCCGATCATTACTTGCACGCACTGGGCGATACACCCTGGCAATACACGGAAGCATGGGTTAACTATGCTGAAGTACTTATGAGAATGCGCAGCTTCGAAGCTTCATTTGATCAGTTTCGTCATCTCCTGGCTGCCGGCTTAAAAGATGTTCCGAACGAGCGTGTCTATCTCGATATCGGTACTTGCTTACTAGCAAAGGGCAACCACCAGGGAGCAATGGATAACTGGTATGAAGCCATAAAATACAATCCCGATTGTTATCAGGCTCACTTGCAAATTGCTTTATTGCTCGATCGAGAACACCATTTTTCTTCGGCTGTAAAAGAATACAAAGAATACATTCGCGTTGCGCCTACACCGGAAGACGCTCAGAAAGTGAAAACACGGGTGCAAACTATTGAACAACAGTTGGCGCCGGCTCCCTATGTCCCTCCGCCGCAAGAGTATCAGCCACCGCCGCCAACACCACAGCAAATAGAAATGCAGAAGAGAATGATTGAGAAGGACAAAGAGAATCTCAACACTCCGCTCACCAAAGACTCTGGTTTTTAAGTAGTTTAGTTGGGACAGATCGGAAGAGCGTC
>CAJCIF010000291.1 GCA_903970355.1 Actinomycetota bacterium | reverse complement strand
GTGTGCTCTTCCGATCTAACGTACCTGGAAAATTCTCGACGTGATGAACCCAATCGCCAAAGAGCACAATTGCAGTGCGGCGAGAATTGCTCTTGCATGGCTCCTGGCGAAACCGGTCGTCACATCACTCATTATCGGGGCCAGAAATCTGAAGCAGCTTGAAGATAACATCGCAGCGGTAGACATCAAATTGACTGATGCCCAGATGAAAGCGCTGGATGAAGTGAGCGAGTTGCCACCTGAATACCCGAGCTGGATTATCAACTTCCAGACTACCGATCGGTTAGATCCAAAGGTAGACAGATGGGCGCAATTGAAAGAAAAGAACCTGGTACTGTCGAAGTAGCCTAGCCCAGAGCACTAAGTTGAAGGCAACCCCCGGTTTGGAGGGTTGCCTTTCATTTTCGGGCGATTTAGCAACTCGGAAACATCTTTTTAGCGAATCGGTAATATATTGACAACCATTCGAGTCCGACCTACTTACTAACGAAATTGAATCAACAACATTTCCTGGGGGGTAATCTCGCCATGGCTCCGCAATTGCAACAAGAACAGCTAGTTCAACAAGATCCACTGCTTGCCCATTTGCAGAATGACGTTTCAAGACAGAACACGAAAGCGATCGCACAAGATGCAGCAGCGATCATTGCTAGAGATACTGATTTATCGAATCCAGCAAACACCACTAAAAATTTGCAAAGAGATGCGTCCGCTCTTATTAGCGCCGGCATGTCGGGGGAGACACTGGAAAAGCTCGGTATTCTCCCGAAGGCACATATTGAGATACCGCCTGACCAAGATAAAGGAGCTGTGATTACTGATGGCAAAACCAGTATGCCAGTTAATCAAAGTGACGTAGTAACGAATATCGCAGCAAAAGATCATGGAAAGCCGACCGAAAGCACAGTTCAAGACGGTCCCAACAAAGTAACTACATATACATTCCCTGATGGCTGGACTGCTGTAAAAACAGAAGATTCAGAAGGCGTCTCTAGAACCGTCGAAAAATCACCGGATAACAAAGAGAGTAACACCATTGTTAGTTACCCGGATGGTTTCAATATGATTCAGGCCAACAATGCTGATGGAACACATTCACAGCTTATTCAGTACCCACCCACAGCTGATGGAAAGGTGTATGAAGAATTTACGGACGACAAGGGAAATACTCGTAAATTGATCGAAAACTATCACGGCATAAAAGACGCACCTGTCCTCATTGATGATGACTATTCCGATGTGCAAGCCAAATACGCAGATCGCGTTCAAGGCGAATGGCGTGTGATGGATTACGAAAGACGGAAATCAGGAGTGCCTGCTCAACAATAGTTTTTTCAACACGTTTCCGGGAGGAAATCTCGCTATGGCTCCGCAATTACAACCAGATCAACTCATTGCTAATTTGAAAAACGACATTTCGCATAATGACATGCAAACTGCCGCAGCAGATGCAGCGGCCATTATTAGAAGGGATACTGATTTATCAAATCCAGCAAATACAACTAAAAATTTGCAGAGAGATGCCGACAGCCTCATTGCTTTAGGCATGCCAGAAGCCACGCTCGAAAAGCTCGGTTTTCCTAAAGCTCATATAGAGATTCCGCCCAGTGGAAATGGAGCTGTCATCACGGATGGCAAAACCACTACACCTATCAGTGAAAGTGATGTAGTTAAGCATATCGCACCGACAGATCATGGAAAACCGATCATGCAGACAGTTCAAAACGGCTCCGACCAGGTAACTACATATAAATACCCTGATGGCTGGAGTGCTGTTAGAACAGTAGATTCGGACGGTGTCTCTAGATTCGTCGAAAAATCTCCAGATAACAAAGAGAGCAATATCATGGTTAGTTACCCGGACGGTTTCAAAATGATTCAGAGCACAAATGCTGATGGAACGCACGAACAGCTTATTAAATACCCACCAACAGCTGATGGAAAGGTGTACGAAGAATTGACGGACAAAGATGGACACACTCTTAAATTAGTCGATAACTATCACGGCATCAAAAACGCACCGATCCTCATTGATGATGATTATTCCGATGTGCAAGGCAAATACGCAGATCGCGTCCAAGGCGAATCGCGTGTGATGGATTACGAAAGACGGAAAGCGGGATTGCCTGCGCAGTAAGGTTAGTAGCTCCTAGTCTAACCACCCCACGCATAAATCACATGGGGCATCTCACTGTATTCCAGTGGTGGTGCCACATTTTCAATTCGCTTTCCGCCATGTTTTTCGTAGAAGGAGCAGGCGACTGTATTGGCTTTTATGCACCAGAGCATCATGCTGACCGGACCTTGCAATTTCAACATGTCTGTAAGGACTTCAAACAACAGACTGCCAATGTTCTGTCTTTGCCAATCAGGATCAACATACATCGATCTGATTTGTTTTCGGTAAGACAGCGGCTCGGCGTCGTTATCTTTCGCTGCGACAAAACCAATAACTTTTCCATTTTCAACTGCCACGATTTGAATCCAATTTGGATCGACAGCTCGCTCTGCGTATTTCGCTTTCTGTATTTCAAAATCAAATCGCTTCAAAAACCCTTCCGGCAAATATGGCGAAAGCGAAACCTGGCAAACTCTCATAAAAAGCTCAGCCATGTCGTTGCTGTCGGTGGTTTTTGCTGTACGGATGAACATACTTCTGATTGCTATTATTTGAGGCAATAAGCCTTAAGTTGCAGCGAGTTGCCAATATGGAAATTTTCAAATGACTCTTTATCGCATAAGCACAGCGATAAGTAAGCACCCCTTTTTATATTTCTTGCTTGGTGAGTTTGTTTTCCTTGTTTGCTTCTATTGGCCATATTTGATCGGTGCGCAGTGCTTCTTTTACACCGACACCACGTTCTTTCTTGAGCCTCAGGCGAGGTTTCTCTCCAACTCAATTCATCAGGGGCACTTTCCGCTCTGGAATACTTACAACTATTGTGGAATGCCGCAAATTGCAATCACATTTCCGAGTCTCTTCTATTTGCCAGATTGGTTGTTCGTTCTCTTGCCTTTCGATTGTGCGTTGGCAACGAGCATGATTTTTCATCAGATGCTGGCTGCAACAGGAATTTATTTATTTGCGCGAAGCTTCGATTGGCCAGATGCAGCAGCAGCAATGGGCACTTTAATATATTCACTCTCCGGATATATGTTTTGCCTTTCAAGCAATCACAGTCTTGTTGCTGGCGCAGCGTGGACAATCTTTTCACTTTGGGCAGTTCGCAATCTTCAAAAAGCAACCGATCAAAAAATGTTTTGGCGGATGATACTTTGCAGCATCAGTATGGCCATGCTCATTTTATCGGGGCGTCCAGAAATTAGTGGGCCCAGTCTTTTATTGATAATTTCATATATCGCTTTTACAGCGCGTGGGACTGCGCTTATTTGGCAGATACGTGGATTGTTCCTGGCATTCGTATTCACTCTTCCTGAATTGCTTCCGGTTGGTGAATGGTTGGCTGTATCTCGGCGGGCTTCAGGTTTGCAACTTCCCGAGATCTTTTTGTATAGCGCCAATTGGTTTGATGCGATATCAATGGTTATTGGCGCCAGCTTGGGCGACTTGCGTTATTACCAGGCCGAACTTCGGCCGCTCATTAGCGATGTAAATCTGCTCCCCTATGTGTCTTGTGCATTCATTGGTCCAATCGCATTCACTTATGCACTTTGGGGAGCGACAGACAAACAATGGCGTGGAAGATGGATTGTAGTAGCACTATTTGCCTCCTCTCTTCTAATAAGCATGGGAGAGAACACTCCGGTTCTTCCGTTTCTGGTTAAGTATGTTCCGGGTTTTTCAGTTGTCCGCTTTCCAATAAAGTGGCTGTATCTCACGGTAGGATCAGCGGCGTTATTAGCTGCATGTGGTGTCAAATCTAGTTTGGAGAAGCGCGTACCTGTTAAAGGCGTGACGATAGTCTGGTCGGTTTTAGGAATTCTTTCTTTGCTCGTTGTTGAAGAGGCTTTACGTGGGCAAGTGATCGTGCCGTTTGTTTCGCTGCCTCACTTCTTTGACAAAACAAAAATATTGGGAGCTCTCAATATAGGGACAGCAGGCATCATAGCCACTGCCTCTGGGCTTTTCATATGCATGCTCCAGCACTTCGCCAATTGCGAAAAGGTAGGAAAACAATGGCAAATAGCGGTTCCCATTTGCCTCGCTGCAGTTGGGTTGGGATTTTCTGCCTGGCAACTAGAGCGTCAGGGGGCAGAACCAGGGTACTGGAATAATCCGTCCTACAGCGCAGATCAGATTAGGTTACTCGAGAAGCGCGATGGCATTGGTCCGGATGCAAGGGTTATGGAGCTGTGTATAGAACGATTCACTGTTCCCTTCAATTATCTTCCGACTAATAAGCACCTGGCCTTAGTTGGGAACATGCAGTACATAAGAGATATGCTTAAGCCGGATACCAATATCGATTTTGGCATTCCGGAAACGATGGGTTTCGAAGGCACCATGGCCGGTGACTATTATCATGTTGGTCTTCATTCTTATCTTGAGTCAAGCCAATCAGCCCGTCCGGAGATCAATGCGACAACCGACTTGCCCCTGGCACGGTACTGTTCTCTCACTTCAACAGCATATGTCGTAACTCAGAAGTTTCGAGTGATCTTTGATGTAATACCTATGCCGATTTTGGATAACCGGTTTTTCAAGTTGGAAGTTGAAAGTGAAAAGGAGAATGTCCGGATCTACAAAGTCTTGAAGCACCTTCCCAGATGCTACCTGGCAAACAAATGGCGCTGGATCAAAAATCACAACGTTGCTCTTGAAGGGATTGTGATGCCATCTTCTAACGCTTTTGATGAATTTGAAAATATTGCAGTAGAACGCCAGGGTGAAGAGGATGTGCTCAATCCGGACGAACAAACGAACGGCACTGCTGTGAGTCCATCGGAATCTGCAATTGAAAAGGATGATCCTGAATATGTGCGAATCAACGTCTATACCAACAAACTCGCTCTCTTAGTTTTGAACGATCAAAACTATGCTGGTTGGAAGGCATTTGTGGATGGCAAAGAAGTGAAGATTTATGCTGCAAATGGCTTCATGCGTGGTGTTTTTGTATCAACTGGAAAGCACATGGTTGAGTTCAAATACGATCCGGAGAGTTTAAAATTAGGATTGTTTATCTGGCTACTAGGTTTAGCTCTCGCCGTATATATCGCATTCATTAGTCGGGCAAATTCACGCCCAGTGCATTGAGCTCTTGCTTAGCACGCGCTTTGATCAATGGAGTTGGCGATTCATCAAGCACTTTGAGCCAGAGCGTAATTAGCTGTTCCTTCGCTCGGTCTTTTACAGGTCCGACATCGTTTGTTTGGTAGATGTTGTTCCAAGTATTGATCTGTTTGATGATGGCCGGAATTTCGCGTTCGAGTATTGTTGCTTGCCGGCTGAGCCAGTCTGGGGCATGAGGATATTTCGAAGCCATTCTGTAATATTGCGCTGCAGCTTTGTCGTTGTGTGCATACAAATATTGATTGACGCCAGCAATAAACGGAACATACCAACCACATGAGTTTGCTTTGAATCCTCTGCGAATCAATTTGTCGGCAATGTCCGGTTTCCCTTGCTCAGCTCCGATTGTGAAAGCGGCAAAAGAATACGCTTCCGTCAAATTCGGATCCAGGGTTGTGATGATGTCCAGGTAATCGAATGCCTTTGCATTGTGGTCTTTTCTGCGTGCTGACCCATCTCCGATGTATTGAATGAATGCCAGCCACCAACAATCTGCCAGTAGATGGTCATAGCCAAGCGAGACACGCTGAAGAATATGCGGATCTGGAAAGTCTGGCTGATCAGCTGCTTGATTGGAAGTGTTAGCGGTCTTTTCTAGCTCGGTTTGCAAGTTCTGGTGAGCGACTTGAACAATCACGCACATAAGAACCAAAAAACAGGCACATGCGAGCGTCGAGAACTTAGTTGAAGTTGTGTTCTTGAAGCCGATCAAATTATTGGTTCGAAAGTACCAACGTAGAACCAGGAGTTAGACCACCAAGATAGAACTGTTGTGAATCGGCTCCTTGTACTGCATATGCAGCATTGCTTGCGCCATTCACAGAAACGGAACTATAGAAAATTGTGCCCGGGGGTTGTCCGGAAGATGAAGGTGCGGTTGATCTAGCCGTTGCAACGTTGGTTACACTTCCAGCAACGGGCCATTGATTTTGGCCATTGAATGGATTGACTGGGCCACCAGATGGAGGAACTGTCGGGTTGGCTAAACTTGAGTTGCCACCAGGAAAGTATGCTTGGTAATAGCTGGTAACGCTTGATGGATATGTGCCGGCAGCATCCGTTGCATACGATTCAGCTGCTATTTGAGCTGTCCGCATGTTGGATTTAACCGACGCTTCTCGGGCTTTGTTTTGGGCGCCTATGAAGTTCGGGAGCGCTATTGCGGCTAGAATCCCGATGATAATCACAACGACTAACAGCTCAATAAGCGTAAATCCGCTGGATCTATCAATCCGTGGTTTTTTTACCATGTTTTGTCCTACCTTTTCCCCAACGGGCGCACTCATTTGCACCCAAAATGCTCGGACGAATTTTAGCTGCACCCCAAGAAATTGTACCCCTATGACAGCTCTACCAAACCACAAAAAACAAGAAAGCCGCTGCTCCGTGGAGACAGCGGCTATTCAAACTCGTTTCATGGCTTTTCTTTTTACGCTAACTACACTTTGACGAGGTCTTTTTCTTGGATACCACGATGGCGGTCATGGACTATTTTGCGTGGACGACGAAGATGTTCCATAAATCGCTTGTGCGCAAGGCTATCAATTGATACTTGCGGAGTCTTGTCTGGAACAGACACGACAAATTCATCGGAGTTGCTCGTGGTTGGTTTAGATCCGTACTTGCCTAACATGTACAAATAACCACCGCGAGTTGCATATACGTAATGGATCATGTTACCTGCCTTTCTTTTGTCTGTTTGGGTGTTTATGCGAAGAGAGATAATGCGCCCAACAGGCCGCTTCCACCCGCTACTGTACACGAGTAAATACTAGCCGTACAGGCGATTTTCAAGAGGAAAAATAAGATTCTCTCAACCTTTCCTCTTTTCTAATGCCCCATTTGCTTTGCTTTAACGCTGATCACGTGAAGAAAGTAACGAAGCAAGATCATCTCCAGCCCAAATTGTAACTGCACTGCGAATATCTCCAACACTTGCGTTAACAACATCCCCGCAATCATTGAGGTCATTACGTACAAGGTTGGCATCTTCGGGGTTGCCAAGCTGAGCAATGATCTTAGTTCGTGGGATCGGTTTCATTTTGTGGTCGGCAGCTTTGATGGTTACTGAGTTGTATCCCTTGCGCCGCAGCATGCGCGATAACCGATAGGCCAGCGAATCGCTTGAACTGACATTGATGATCGAGACTCGCAGACTGTCGCGATCGCTACCACCTATAAATGAGGGAGCGATCATTCGTGCCACCATTTTTGAAATGCCGACGCGGTCTGCCAACCAATCACCGGTCCCGGAAAACGATCCGGGCAGCATAGCGAGGTATTGGTTTTTCTTGGGTACGCAGCGCACAAAATTCGCAACTTTCATGAGGTCTTTTGCACTCATATCAGTTGAAATGTAATGTTGGGCAATGTCGATCAACTTTGGAATGTGCAACCAGGAAGTTGGCTCGAGAGCTTTTGCCAGCACCGCGCGCACAAAAATTTGTTGTCTTTGCACTCTTCCTATGTCGCCTAAACCGTCATGTCGAAAGCGGACAAAGCCCATTGCTTGATTGCCATTTAGTGTATGCACACCAGGTTCAAGATCTATTTTCAGTTTGGCGGTCCAGTCCATATAGTGCATACGCTTAGGAACATCGACAGTGATGCCTCCAAGTTCATCCACCAGCTCTACTAAACCATGCACATTGAGCACTACATAATGATCGACATGCAGTGGCTCTAACAAGTTATTTACAGCAAGTACAGCAAGATTGGCTCCGCCATAGGCATTAGCCGCATTGATTTTTTGCGTTCCGTAACCTGGAATGACGGCCTGAGTATCACGAGGAATCGACAAAACAGAAATTGAATTGCGCATTGGATCCAAGCGCACGAACATAATCGTGTCGGAGCGACCCGTAAAAGCGTCTTTATCTGCCTTCTTTCTGGCACCATTGCCACTGTAAACGACGTCTGTTCCAAGGAATAGAACGTTTGTTACACCGTGCAAGCCGCCAAACTGAAAAAATGGAGGCAAGAGGTTCGGTCTGTAAACAAGAGTAACCAGGACTCCTATCAGGCCACCAGCTATTGCAGCAAGGAAATAGACAAGTAACCAATTAGACGACCAACGCAAAAAAAACTCCTCCAGACCTGGGATATTATACGAGCTGCTGTTAGTGGGATATCAGGCGGACATGGGTCAACATTCGTACAGATTACTTGCCATCAATTTCGGCGGTATTGGAGATGAAATTCTCTTTTTGCCTACCCTTCAATCTATTAAGCAGAACTATCCCAGTTGGCATCTTACCCTGCTTTTGGAGCCTCGTTCAAAATTAGTTGCACAGGTTACTAATTTGATAGATGCGGTTGTCGAGTTTGACATCAAAAAGCGGCCGCTCCTGAGCCGTGATCTGGTGGAGCTTCTGGGCATTCTAAGAGACGGCGATTATGATTGTGTTTTGTCCTCAGGCAGTTCGCCTATGGTGGCATGTTTATTATTTCTTTCCGGTATCCCCGAAAGAATCGGTTACGACTCCGGACCATTGGCAAGGCTTCTTCTTACTAGAACTGTCCCTCTCAATCGCGAACAATACGCTGCCAACATGTACCACGATCTGGTTCAAGGGCTTGGTTTGAAGAAAGAGCAGGTTGTGCCGATCGCTCTTGCCCGCAAGGAAAATAGCGATCAGATGGAAGCATTTCTCAAAACGCGATCCAAAAAGCAAAAGCAAAAACGAGTTGTTATTCATCCCGGCACAAGTTTATTGGCGTTGCAAAAAGGAATAATTAAAACCTGGCCGACAGAGTCATGGGTTGCACTATTGGCAAGATTGGCTCAGCATGACGATTTACAAGTAATTCTGGCAGGCGGGCCGGATGACAAAGAAACAATCGAGAATATTATGGCGGCACTGATCAAAACTGCAGAGGCACCAAAAATAGTATCAGCCTATGGCAGCACGAAATCTCTTGCCGATTTTGCCGGACTTCTCAAAATTTCAGATCTGCTTATCTGCGTCGATTCAGCCCCCATGCATCTGGCAGTGGCACTCGGCATTCCGGTCGTGAGCATGTTTGGACCAACCGATCCACAAAAATTGCTGCCTGAAGACGAACGCTTTAAAGCGCTTCGTTCGCAACCGAGTCCCGATGCAAATGGCAAATTCAGCTCGCGGCAGTCAAACGCGCGCGGCGTTCAGCTTCCGCCCGATATTGTGTACCAGACTGCGCTGGATCAATTAAATCGATCGAAAGACCAAGTACGCTCTCTGGAATCTCATCGCTAACCGGAACGCCCTCTTCGCCCACCAATTTTATAAGGGCGGCAACGATAGCCGGATCGAATTGCTTGCCGGAATGCTTTTTCAATTCGGCAATAGCTCGTTCATGCCCGATTGCTTTTCTGTACGGTCTGTCGGTCGTCATGGCGTCGTAGGCATCAGAAACAAGAATCATTCTGGAGCCCAGAGGAATGTCTTCGCCTACAAGACCGTCGGGATAGCCGCTGCCGTCCATGAACTCGTGGTGATGTTTTACGTATTCACGAGCGCGACCAAGACCTTTTAATTCGCCAATTATTTGCGCGCTCTTAACGGGATGCTGCGCCATAATTTTTTGTTCTTCAGGACTCAAGCGATCCGGTTTCCAGAGAATGGATTCCGGCACACCAATTTTGCCGATGTCGTGAAGAATGCCGGCGAGTTCAACGTCTTTCAAAACATCAATGGGTAGTTCCATCATTCTGCCGATACCAACAGCGAATCTGCTCACGCGCAGACTATGTCCCGATGTGTAATCGCATTTTGCATCAAGCGCATCAGCCAGGGCACGAATGGTGCCCATCGAAAGTTGTTCCAATTGAGACAGTGCCGCTTGCAAGTCGAAGAGAAGTTTCTCGTTGTTCTCCTTCAACTCAAACATTTCGAGAGCTCGTTTTACCTCAAGGCGGAGTTCATCAGCATCCCAAGGTTTCGGAATGTACTTGTAGACTTTACCGCTGTTAATGGCGTCGATAAGAGCCTGCACATCGGTGTATCCCGTTAGCAAAATCTTGATGGCGGAGGGGCGAATGCTAAGGGACTGTTCCAGAAGTTGTACTCCGGTAAGTCCGGGCATGCGCTGATCGCTAATAATCAGGCTGACATCACTTGTTTTGAGAACTTCCAGCCCTTCTGCTCCGCTTGAAACGGCAATGACTTCATGTTCATCGCCCAATACTCTTTTGAGCAGTCTTAAATTTGGGGCTTCATCATCAACAATAAGAATATTATGGCGTCGCAATGGGCTTACTCCGAGGTGTTTATCGATTCAGGCTTTTATTCAGACGCCGGTTTGTGCCGTTCGGTCAACCATGTGTCGAACCTCACTTCCACCTTTTGCTCTGATTGGATCCGCTTGAATCGGAATCAGGACTTTGAATATCGTACCGCGTACTTCGCCGGATTCGAACCAAATTTTGCCGCCGTGGCGC
>CAJCIF010000290.1 GCA_903970355.1 Actinomycetota bacterium | reverse complement strand
CACAAAGCTCAAAGGTCGCTTAACCTGCTGGCTCAAAGCGACTTGCCGATCGAGAAGATTGATCAATTGACGATGATTGTTGCAGTCAACAAAGACATCCTGCACTAATCGAACGGTAACAGCGTCATCAATTGCAGATTTGATTGACTTTGAAGGAAGCGGTTGAGGAACAAGCGCGAGCCCACGAAGCGCTCTTCGCTCTATTCCGCCTGGTGCTCCCATTGCGCCGCTCATACGTTCTCCTGGTTAAAGCGGCATTTTGAAAAACACGCGCCTCTACCGAATTGTATTACTTTCCAAGCATCAACGAAATGGTATTGCAATAAAAGGCAATTAACAGAGCCGTCTAGGCTGGGGAAAATACGCATACCACTCCCAGTGGAAACTTCTATCCGCCTCGTTTATAACGCTTTAGAAAACGATACTGATACTACATACAGTGCAGCCGCCAAAACGAAAATAAATCCCAAATTGAGCCCAGTAAAGGTGGGTGCGCCATATAAAGCCTCCCCATGTGAGTAGAATAGTGAATTGCAGAAGAAAAAGGCACATGGCAACGGTTCAGAAAAAACTTGTCCTACAAGTACCAGGGAGCTCAAGCAACCTTGGTCCAGGCTTAGATACACTCGCTTTAGCTCTGGCGATATATGTAAGACTGACCTTTAACCTCTTGGATACCGATGATCCTCATCAACCCTTTGTAACTTGGGAAGGGTCTGTTGCAGCGCAGAGCTTGCCAAGCGACATGAACAATTTGATCTATAGAATTCTCAGCAAACTTTGGGAGGACGATCCCGAATTGTTGAAAAGAATCCGAGTAAGCGTTGATTCGGATATTCCGCTTGGCTGCGGTCTCGGTGCTAGTGCAGCAATTATTCTTGGTGCGCTCTGGGCGGCCTCATTTTTTAAAGATCGCATTCCGACTACATCGCAGCTGCTCGCCGAAGCGAGCAAGGTGGAGGGTCATGCTGAAAGCCTGGCTGCCAGCCTAATGGGTGAGTTTGTTGTTTGTTCTCGTTCATCGAAAAATAATTCTCTAATCGCAAGACAACTTGAATGGCCACAAGCGTGGAAGCCGATAGTTGTCGTTCCGAAAGAACGCTTACAAACTTCAACCATGCGCTCACTGCTTCCTTCATCTGTGCCTTTAGCTGATGCCGTGAAAAACATGCAACGGTGTTCGCTTCTCGTCACAAGCGTTTGCCGGGTGGATGAGCAGGCCCTACAAGAAAGCATGCATGATGAATTGCACGAAAATTATCGCAGTGAATTTCTAAGCTGGTTACCGAAACTGCGCAGATTGCTTGTGAATGAACCAATTTACGGTTGCGTTCCAAGCGGAGCAGGACCTTCAGTTTTAGTTTTGGTGAATGAAAAGCATAAACAACGAGTGCTTTCGCAAATACGCAGTTGGTCTGAGGTAGAAACGGACAAACTTGTGTTGCTGGATCTTGAAGTAGACCGCGAAGGCATAAAGACGCTCTCGTCATAGTCACATATGCCAATGCATTCTTAGTGCAACTGTTGCGCTAGCGCTAGCTCACAAACACGAAGTTGTTGTTCTGATCGAATTCGCTTTTTACGTCATTGCTCAATGTAACGTGGCTTCGCCATTGCGAATTACATTTCAGAATGACCGCGATATCTAAGCCAAGCTCTTTTGAAATGAATTCCTTCTGCTGAAGCGACTGAATGTAAACAAGAGCTCTGCAAAAGCAGTGATTGGAATGATTACTGCTTATTCTGCTTTCTTAGATGTGCTTATCCCAACAACCCCCCGAGCAGTAAAATCCAACCCTTCTACTTTCAATAAGCCTACTCAAAAAACCCACCTCTTGAAGCGTTTTGCTTCAAGATAATTCCAGCCAGAGAAAGTCAAAACTATGGAACATCTACTCAGCCTTACTCCCCGTTTCCGCAACTTCCCGCAAGCCGATACCGTGAAAATTGGGCAATTCATAACCCAGGTGCGAACTTTCTTGCGAACGCATCGTTCATATAACAGCCCTCGCGGCGTGGTCTGGACCAACGTCGACGGCGCCATCGCCAACTGTCTCGAAACGGTCGGCAGACTGGTGGCAAAAGACGAATTCGCGTTCATCAATCAACTGGTCGCCGAGGGGCAAATTCGCAAAGCCCATGAACTCTGGCTCAAATTCTACGTTTTGCTCGTGGAAAAGAACCTGGACCTCGACGCTCTCACCCAACTCTTGACCGAGAATCACAAGTTTGTGAGCGGTGTGCATCGGCTGCAAGAACGGCTTCTCCAGCAAGGCATTGTTCTTGTTGCGATCGCAAACGGCCCGGAACTTTTCCTCAGGAAGGCTCTCGAAACGCATGCTTTCGATATGCCTATTTTCGGCAACGAACTCGTGTTCGATGCCGACCGCGTCTACTGGGGATTGGAACTCGTCCAGGGACCGGAGTGGATCGACAAGGGCCAAGTTATCTCGGCGATCGCCGCCAAAGATTCGTCATTGAAACCGCTCGCCTGCATCGGCAACGGTCCCTCGGACGTCTCAATGGCGGAAGCTACCAACAAGTTCGGCGGTGTCGTTGTTTCCCGTGGAGCAAAGTCCCCGCTCACGCTGTGGTGCAACGAACATCTGCCGGGCAAATTCCTGCAGTACAACGGCACCACCGGTCTCGGAAGCATCAGTCCGGAAATTGTGGCACGCTGCCTCAACCCGGAAGTTCGAGCCGCCTCCTAAATTTCAATTTCTAAGCTGGCGCAGGCACTGAAATCGAACGCAGTGCCTGCGTTAGGTTCTAACCTCAACGATGGGGATAAACCGGAAAATGTCTTCGAAAACCTATCTCATGCGTGTCTACCGAAACCTCGGTCGTAAATGGATCGATTTTTCGTTTGCAACTGAGCGGGAACGACAGATTGAAGCGGACAAACTTTGCCGCACTCGCGCCATCAAGAGTCCGGACCACAGGAATGCCTGGGTGAATATTGACTGGATCGATTTCGCTTGTCTGGGCGATGCGGAATGGGAGCTCTATGCAATCATCAACCACTCGTTGCGCCATGCCCAAGCAGCATGAC
Source organism: Actinomycetota bacterium (assembly GCA_903970355.1). Classification (GTDB taxonomy): domain Bacteria; phylum Cyanobacteriota; class Vampirovibrionia; order Obscuribacterales; family Obscuribacteraceae; genus CAJCIF01. The sequence goes on along the minus strand of CAJCIF010000290.1, from coordinate 622 downwards.
TTGAGAAGAAGAAAGAACTTGGGGCTTTCCAGACTGCTTGGCTCAGTGAAATTTAGAGCTAGCAGTCTGGAGCGGCCGACTTGAATGCATTCTTCAAAACAAGAATTTTACGATACATTATAGTATTTTCTTCGAAAAAAAAAAGAGAGGGTGTCGGATACAACGATTCCAGGAAGCATCCGACACCCTCAACTTTAGGCGGCATCTTGCAAGGCGCGCGGTTGCCAGTGGTCGCGCACTGTTTTGAGCGTAATACCAGACCAGTTGGGTTTGGACTTCAAAGCTTCAGGGCGAGTGCTGCGAAAATCGACTTTGATATCGCCTTCCTTGCCCCTCAGAATCTTGTCCACAGCTTCTTCGACATTGGGATAAATCACAACCGCGTCGAAGGCCAGCAACTCAATGCACACGTTGCAAACCGGCTTGGAAATGCGGCTTTCAACGAGCTTACCGGTCTGATTTTTCAGCATCAGCTCATCGGTCACAGCGGCATGATCACGTCCACCTGTCAGAGCGAAGAGCTCATCGTTGTAGACAAGATCAAGAAGTGAGCCACCATGTGCGGTGCAAACCAGTTTCACACCACGCTTGCTGATTGATTTTGCAGCTTCCACCTCCGATC
>CAJCIF010000289.1 GCA_903970355.1 Actinomycetota bacterium | reverse complement strand
TAAGCTGATAAGCCTGCGCGGTGAGGTTTTTAACGGTTGAAGTAAACGTCCGATACGATGTTGCATCCAGAACATACACATTGACCGCACGGGACTGCGGAATACTAGTGCCGAAGTTCAAAGCAACATTAGTAGGTGAATCGCTTTCATTGGTCAGAATGAGATTAGATCCATTGTTGTTAGTACATGCCAATGTTTGTACTAGGGTTGTGTTACTGCTGGACGAAACATTGATGGTTCCAACTCCCAATGTGTTTTGGAGACCGAATGCATAACCATTAGGTCGCAGTGTGTAATTATCATTGAGTGCACCAAAGTCACCAATGTCGCACCAATAGGAAATAGATTCGACATTATTGGCAATCGCCTCAATGTTCATGATCGTGTCAAATACCGCTCCTACGTTTGTAATATCGCGTGGCTCGGTTGGGTTATATTCAGGGTTTATATTGTATTCGTCTATAAACAACGGAATGTGTCTACTTGGACTTGCCTGCTGCAACATAGCCTTCCATTGCTGCATGTAATTGCCCACCGCTTGTCCATATTGATAAATGGTGGCATCGCTTATAGTCATGTCGTCCGTTGGATAATAATGCAGGGAATAGAAATCCAGATTGTTCACAATCGAGTTTAAAAGCCGTTGCTGGCTGGCAATGTCACTGGAATATGCATAAGCAGGCCCACCAACTAGAATTGTGGGATCAACCGCTTTCATGGCTACAGCACATTGATTGAAAACTTGCGCAACTTGTGGCAAATAGTTGTCTTCCACAGAACTAGCTTGCCAGTCCCAGGAGAGATCGGTCTCGTTCATAATTTCGTAGTAGGTGCCAGTGCGCAGCGGTTGCACAATTGCCACCAGACTGGCACATAGATTGGCGTACGTTCCATAGTATTGAGGCAACAACATACCGTTGCTGTCGATCATGCCTGGCGGAAAATCAAGATCAATTATGATTTTGACGTTTGCCGGTACCTGACTTAGCACCTGCTTTATTTTGGCGGCATTCCAAGTCATGGTTTGGGGTTGAGATGAGTCGTAGTTGTTCATCCAGCCAGGGTAATAGAAAAAATTGTTGTCCAACCCGGGATGGTAATCCGGTGTCTGGTACATCCACTGGTAATAGTGAAATCGCCAGAAATTCGTTCCCATACTGGCAAGTGCATTTGTATACCCGGAAGCCAAAACAGCGGGATCAAATGCAGCAGTTGTATCTATTCCATTTGTGTAGGCGTTTCGTGTTCCAGCTGAACTACTGAAATTGGCTTGTACATTTACTGTGGCGTTGTCGGCTCCAACCGGTAACGTAAAACTGGTTGCGAGCACCAATGCCAGGCTTAGCTTGCGATTAAACATCGTCGAATTCCCCCTTACCGGTAATCCTGCGTCAATGACCAGGGACAAAATCCTGGCTTAATTTCGATTACAGGCTCTACGGGGGCAGCAGAGGAATTAGGGGGATTTTGGGGCCCAAAAGGGCACTTTTAATCTTGGCTCACCGAAGAAGATAAAATAAGAGTCGCTGCTCCAACAAGGAAACCGAAACATTGACTAAAAAATGCTCCCATGAAGATTCGCGTCTGACCTGTATCGATTGTAGCAAACCGATTTGCGGCAATTGTATGGTGACATGCCCTGTTGGCTTCAGGTGCAGTTCCTGTGGAATGTCTGGCAGCCCGGTAAAATCATCATCATCAACTGTCGGCATCGTGAAGCTCTTTGGATTGAGCGCGCTTATAGGAGCTGGAAGCGGCTGGGCAATGAGCTTTTTTTCGATTCCATTCGTAAATCCTATTCTGTATTACTTCGTAGGAATGACTGCCGGGCGGTGGCTCGCTAACTTTATTGAATATCAAATGCGCGATCGCGCCGGCCGAGTTATAGTCCTCGGAACCCTCTTTGGTATGTGCTTTAGCCCATTGGCTGCTCTGCCGCCTATGGCATTTGGCATGATGACCATGGCGTTTACTTCTAATCCAGACGCCATACTTCCAGGAATTTGGACTATCCTTGGTGTGATGTTTACGCCCGCCGCTTTCGTCGCCGGTATTCTCAGGTCTACAGTTGGCGGCGGATGTTGTTAAAAATCATCGTTTTTTAGCGAAGGCACTGTATGCGGTACCAAAGCGCATGGCTAGCAAAATCGATGGGAGTGGAGCGATTGGCGTAAACCGCGATCTAGTCGCCGTTAATTGCGTTCACTCAAACGAAAACCCTTCAGTCCAGTGATCTTCATTGAGGGTGTATGGATCGACTACGAATGTTTCTGGATGCTCGCGAAATCCTGGCAATAACTTTGCTCGTTCGACCGCGGCTTCAGCTTTGTCTCTATCGCTATAAACTCCTATAAGAGAACAGTCACTTCGATCCATTCCCTCATAACAGTTGCCATCTAGATCGTAGCTCATCCACCATACGATAAAAACATCCTTTTTTGCTGCTGCTTTTGGGGACACGTTTCTCACTCCTGCCGTTGCACTTCAAATGATAGAGGCTTATCATTGCGATGATGCAAGCCATTTTACGTAAAATATCTTTTTCTGTCATTCTCACCGCCGGCTCGCAGTTGCTTTGGAGCGCACCAACTTACAGCCAGCAGGGAAGTGAATATAGCATTGCCATTGATGACCCAAACAATCGTCTCGGTAGTGATAGAGATCTAGTCAAGCTGAACTTCGTTGCTGCTTTGAATGATTGGGCACAATATATCGATGGCGTTTCGAAAGTAGATTACGAGATACGTGTTCTTGACCACACGCGCTCGGGGCGATTCGGAGGAGCCTCGGCGTCCTGTTCTACGATCATGTACAACGGACAGAAGACAATCGAGGAAGGTGCAGCTCACAAAATGCGCACCGGGGAAGATACCAATGGTATTAAACCGGATGTGGTTGTCGATGTTGAGCCGGAATTTATGCGCAGATCATATTGGATGGATCCCGAGCCCTTTCAGAGAAAATTGCCAGTCCCAAGGGGCAAGATTGATCTCGTTACAGCTTTTGCGCACGAAGTCGGACACGCCTATGGTATCAACGGGCGGCGCAACAGAATGACGGGAGAAATGAACCCCAATGATTTCCCTTCCATGTTCGACGCCCGCATGATTAATCCTGTTTCTAATGCACCAGCCTTCCGGGGTCCTTTCACAAATGCGCTCTATGGCGGAGACCTGCCGCTTACATTTTTCAGCCAGGATTCTGGACAAATCTCTTTCACTTCTAAGGGACGAGAATATAGTGCAAGCATTTCTCGTTCTCAAAATTACTATCACTACGGTCGTTATACAGTGCCCAATGAGTCGCCGCTCAGTCTCTTCGGTCTGATGGCCGGCGCGTGGCCTTATACGGACCCCAAATACGGACTTCGCATTCCCGTTGGCCGTCTAGATGTAGCAATCTTGCGCGATCTGGGCGTTCCTACCCGTTGAAGGAAGAGGCTTAAACGGGTGTCATAGTTCTGTCACAGAATCCGTCTTAGAATAGCCCGGTGTTGAAGACCGGAACAATATGCCTGTACCAATCGAATCCAGAGCAAAGAAATCCCTGCATAGATTGTCGAATTTCAAACCATTCGATGATTCATCCCAATTGGATAAATCTCTCAATTTGTCGCAAGATGAAATCCCATATGGTGTCTATGAAAATGAGCCAGGGCAGCAACTCGGAAGTGTTTTGGTAACCAATAAAGGATTACATGTTTTTGGTTCAGCTAAAATCGACTATATAAATTATGACGACATAAGCACCACCGATTGGGCGCACCACGACAAGTCACTCATGGATGCCCACCCTGACAAGCGAATTATTATTCATTTCCTTAACGGTAAAAGTTTTAGTCTGCCAATTATGGGTTCAACAGACAAATTCGCGGACATTTCCTCTTTCTCTCGTTTTCTTGGCGGCGCGATTCGTAATCGTCAAATTGAAAAAGAGAAGAGCGACACTAGTTCAGAATCTTAGGTTAGAAACATGCCTGTACCAATTGCATCTAGAGCAGCCAAGCATTTGGACAAAATGTTCAATTTCAAGAAGTTCGATGATTCTTCAGGTTGGGCGAAAACCTTCACATTAGATCCTGATGAAACAATCTTTGGACTCTACGAAAATGAGCCTGGTAAGCCGGATGGAAGCATACTTATAACACAAAAAGGCTTGCATATAACTAGCTCTGGCAAAACAAGGTTTGTTAACTACGATGACATAAAAACGGGTGACTTTCTGCATCATGATAAGCACCTTTTGATTCACGATCCTGCTGCTAGAGTGCTTCTTATCTATCTAACCAATGGCGAAACGATTAGTCTGCCAATTCTTGGTTCAGACGGCCGTTACGTCGACATCGCTGCTTTCTACAGCTTTGTTGGTGGCGCGATACAAACACGCCAAATTGAGAGAATAAACAGCGGCGCCGGTTCCTAAAATTATTAAATCTCAGATCGAAGCAGAACCTTTTCCGATGGTCCGTGTATTTAGTAGTTGGAAGGCTTTAGCGGTTTAGGTAGTTATGAAGCACAGAAAAATTGCCAGTATTGCATTGCTCTCCCTTTTGTCAGGGGGTCTTTGCGCTCAATTTGCAGTTGGGGCGAACACTTGCGAATACAAGAATTTGAAAGAGGCAATCGACACCATAACAACTCACGAGAAGTGTCACCTCTGGCAAACAATCAACTGGCGTACGAGCGTTGCTGCTGCTTTAACTGAGGCGCGCAAAGAGAATAAACCGATTTTCGTATTCTTTGTCGTCAGACAGAAAAAGACTTCTCCAAAGGCTTGGGTAGGGAATAGTAACGACATTCGCGAGACATGACTTGGCGGTAGATTGATGCAGGGCAGTTCGCTCTCCGACCCCAATGTAATAAGTCTTCTCAACCGCGATTTTATTCCGCTGTACGCCGATTGCGATCAATATGGTTTCCCGGAAGCGCTTACCGCAATCGCAAAATACAAGAAGGTCTGGAAATCTTTTACCGCACTAAAATGGGGAATCGCTACCAGCGCGGTAGTTGATTCTACAGGAACCAGGCTTTTGGGAGAGTCCGGAAGTGGCTTCGTCTGGCAATGGAAATCAGCAACGAATTATCATCCGGATAAGTTTATGGCTTATCTAAGAAAGTCACTCGATCGAATATAAGACTGTTTGCCACCTCTCGCTCCTTAAAAGACTCACCTTCGACACTATATTGACACCAGCCAGTAACCAGCGTGACACGTAAAACATCTAAAGTGCCATTCATGGGAACTGCACGATCAATTTCGGTCGAAGGAAAATGTCCATGGAACTTAGTGCACAGGATAGACGAACAATCGTTCATATTGAACAAGAAGCCGCTCATGGCCAAACGGCTGAAGCGCTAAAAGACTTAGATGGTTGGACTCATTCGGTTGGCATTGGACTAGATCAGCAAAAACTTGCCGCAAGTGAATTGGAAAGGTCAGGCGTGCTGCCAGTGCTGGGAATAGAGAAATTGAAAGAGGAAGTACATTCTTCTGGTGAACCGGTTAGTAAAGAACGAATAAGCGATCTCGTATCAAAGTCGAAAGATTCTCCAATTGATGAGGCGATTCTCAAAACAGCACAAGATAATATGTTGGATGGGTCTTACCCAAACTCTCGTCATTACACCAAGAATTGGGATGTTCCGGACGAGAACGAAAACACATTAGGGCAACTACAGTTCAGAATTGAACAAGGCCGTCCAGCAGAAGACGTCGCACGCGCATTAGCGGCTCCCGATGCAAATGGCAAAACCCTTCTCGACAAACTGGGCGACCCCAAAGAACCAGATCACCGACTCACCAGGGAATCAATCGAAGCTGCCTTGCAAAATAACGATGAACTTACGGCTGACCAGCGCGACGTTGCAAGACAGTTAGCAGCCAACATTTCTCATGTTGATGTTAAGAGGATGGCTGAGGTCACTAGCGTATCGCCGTATATCACACAAGAGTCTCTGGACAGGTTTCTCAAATTCCACCCACAAGCGCCGGCTGATCTTCCCACAGATCAGCCAACGGATGCACCACCCTTAATTAGTGCCAAACCAATAATGAGGCTCTAGACAGCGCAGGATTTGCGTGGGTCATAACAATGCCGCACGAACAGCCGCTTCATAACGCGCTTTATTGAACTTGTATTTTCCCGAGCTGGTTCTACTGCTGATTGGTAGCGCTATCCAATGCTGATACGGTTCATCCCAAGCAACCTCCAACATAACTGGGTTGGGATGCTCTTCTTGCAGACGAGATGGTACCTCTTCTGGTGGCATCGGCTCAGCAGCATTCTGCTTAAAAACAACTTGCGAACCCACATCGTGCCATAAATTCATTACGCCCACTTCTAAAAACGAAGGTTTGCCTAGATACAACTGAATTGGTGTAAATTGACTTAGCTTTGCAGCAGTTGTCTCAAAATTGTCGCTGGGCAAGACAGTTTCAATGAATTTCTCGATTAATGCTGTCTGGATATCTTTGGACTCTTTCTTCAGATTTACTCCCAGAAACGTCATTTCGTTCTTGGGTAAATCAAATAAACCTTCGATCGCAATAACGTTTCCTGTTTTCTTCAACCAACCATGTGCAGCGGCTAACTGGTGCTCAGAAGAAGTCTCAAATATTTCCAGTCTATTTTTCCAGTCGCCCTTTTCCGCCAATTGCCAACCGTGGAAACTGGTTGTTCCCAAATACCCCTGAATGCCTTTGATGCTTTCAAAATTCATAAAATTTGCGAGTATTTCGGTACAACTGGATTGCGCTGTTCAAGGATTGTCGTAAGACGTTCTTTCAGTGCGGCAAGTATTTGTTCTTGCGCAGGAAAAACCCAGAACTGATCATCCCTTATCGCGTCGAAAATTTGTTGAGCAACATCGCTGGGTGAAAAACCGCTATTTAGCAAATTCCGCATGATAGCTAATTGCTGATCGCTTTCGGGCGATGGAGGAATAGGTTCGCCTAATTCTTTAGGACGATTCCTGTAAGAATCAACGATATTAGTATTCACAAAACCTGGACAGACAACTGAGGCCGAAAGTTTAGTTTTGCGCGCATGAAAATCTTTGTATAGTCCTTCTGTCAGGCAGACAACAGAATGCTTAGAAACACTGTAGGCGCTTGTTCCTGAGAGTAAGCCAGCCATAGAAGAAGTATTGACGATATGGCCTTCTTCGTTGTTTGCAATCATGCGCGGCACAAAAGCACGAATTCCGTAGAGTACTCCCATAAAATTGACGCCAAAAACCCAGTCGAAATCGGTTAGTGGAGACTCCCAAATTGGCAGTCCCCCTGAAGTTCCTCCTACTCCTGCGTTATTACAAAGTACGTGTACGTTGCCGTATTTGTTGAAGGCTGCCTCGGCTAAACGGTTGATGTCCTGTTCATCAAGCACATTTGTTTGAAGGGCTAGTACGTTAGCGCCTTGTGCTTTGAGCCCTGCTTCTGCCTTCTCCAAAGGCTCGCGTTCTATGTCGGCTAGAACGACATTCATATTTTCAGCCACAAATTTCCTGGCCAACTCCAATCCAATACCGCTTGCTGCCCCGGTTACAACAGCGACCTTTCCAGCGAATTCCTTCATCAGCAAGCTTCCTTAGAGTGACCCTACCATGGGCATTATCTTTCAAATGACGAGGCTTTTTCTTAAGAATTGCTCGGCAAACTTTGACGTCTCATTTACGCCTTTGACCGCGAAGATAAAAGAGTAACAAAGATGACGTTGCTTGAGATGAAGGAGGTGGCGATATGGACAGGCGGAATGATGAATTAGCAGTGATTATAATAGTGTCCCAACTTCTAATGCTTCAAATATCAGAGCTTCTTTCCGATCGCTACCCCGTTTCTCAAGAGAACGAACTAAAAAAGTAAGGTCGATCGCCTAACTAGTAATTTCGATTCAGTATCCACGTATCTTCTGGATACTGGATCTTTTTTCGAAGATTCAGTTTAAGATGGTTGACCATATTGAATTAATTTCGTTCGCGAGGAACGTTCATGAAAGTACTTTTCATCATCTCCAGCTCCGATACCGTGCAACGAACCGCTCTTTGTCCCATGCGGGCTGTAACATAGTAAGCCAGTGTTTGGATGGAGAAACAATGAAGAGAAAAATTCTGGTTACAGGTGCCGGATCTGGCTTAGGTGAGGGAGCAGCTATTGGCCTCAGTCAAAAAGGACATGATGTCATCGCAGCCGCACAAACCTGGCAACAGGTTTCCGCCTTGCGCAATAAAGTAAAAGATCTGGGACTCTCTCTGAAAGTGGAGAAACTGGATCTGCTCGACAAGTATGAAGTTAAGCAAGCCACCACTTGGGATTTCGACATTCTTGTGAATAATGCCGGCATTGGTGAAGGTGGGCCTATTTCAGAAATTCCCATTGAAATCGTCAAGAACAATTTCGAAATCAATGTATTTCGTCCTCTCGAATTTACTCAGAGCATCATAAAGAAATGGGTGAGGTCGAAAATTAAAGGCAAAGTTGTTTTTATTTCTTCGATGGGTGGCTTGTTTAGCCCACCTGGTTTTTCAGCATACGCTTCAACCAAACATGCACTCGAAGCAATGGCAGAAGCCATGCAAGTTGAACTGAAGCCATATGGCATTCAAGTTCAAACCATAAATCCTGGAGCATTTTTAACGGGTTTCAATGAAGCGATGGCCGCAAATGCTATGCGCTGGTTAGATGACGAAGTTAATTTCACCAAGAGAAAAGACTTTCAAGATATCGTCACCAATCTAATTGGCAATGCGGAAGGTCGTTTAGATCCGGCAGATATGATCGCCAAAATGGTCGAAGTGATACCAGCTGAAGAAGGCAAATTCAGGAATGTATTTCCTTCCTCTGTAGAAGAATTGCTCAAGAAGCATCAGAAAGAAATGTACGAGCGAGTTATTTGATCTTTTAACGCCACCACAAAACAAAAGGATTTATTGGTATGTCAAATCAAACAAAAAGCGGTCCTCCAGCCTATTTCATTGCAGAAGTAGAAATTCATGATATGGCTGGTTTTAAACCATACGCCGAACAATTTGCATCTACACTTGAACCATTTGGTGGCCAACTGCTTTCATTTGGTGAATCGATAGTTCCTATTGAAGGAATCGAAAAAACGGCAGCAAGAGCAGCAATTGTAGTTTTTCCGAATGCTCAAGCCGGTCGAGATTGGTTTGCATCGCCTACTTACCGTAAAATAGCTCCACTGCGTGAAAAATCAGCCCACACACGTGCATTCTCCGTAGATGGATTACCCAGCTCCAATTAGTGAGGAAACAAATGGCCGAGAAAATCAAAGCTTATGCTGCTAAGGCTAAGGGTGAAAAACTTAGCGCTTTTGAATTCGATCCAGGACCGCTAGGTAAAGATGAAGTAGAGATTGCCGTTGAATATTGTGGTGTTTGCCATTCAGATGTTTCCATGCTCGAAAACGAATGGGGAATGACTACATATCCCTTCGTGCCAGGACATGAAGTGGTAGGCAAAATTGTTGCCGCTGGAGAACTTGTTCAAAAACGATCCGTTGGCCAACGAGTCGGTCTTGGTTGGTTTACGAGATGCTGCATGTCTTGCCCTGAATGTATCGGAGGGGATCAAAATCTGTGCATCGATCCCACAAAGAAAGAGCAAACAATAATAGGTCGGCATGGCGGCTTCGCTAATAAAGTGCGAGCACAATGGATCTGGACACAGCCGCTTCCCGAAAAGCTGGATTATAAGAAAGCGGGACCACTATTTTGCGGTGGTATCACAGTCTTCAATCCTATAGTTCAAAACAACATTCATCCAACTGATAAAGTCGGTGTAATTGGTATCGGCGGTTTAGGCCATATGGCACTAGGCTTTTTAAATAAGTGGGGGTTTGAAGTAACCGCCTTCACTTCCAGCGATTCGAAACGAGATGAAGCAATTAAACTTGGTGCTCATAAAGTAGTAAATACTCACGATAAGGCAGCACTGAGTAAAATCGCAGGCTCTTTCGATTTCATTTTATCCACGGTTAGTGTCAATCTTGAGTGGCAAGAATATATTGCAGCGCTTGCTCCAAAAGGACGTATTGTCACTGTTGGTATTTTCAATGATCCGATTCAACTGCAAGCATTTTCACTGATAAGTGGGCAAAAATCATTTGGTGGTTCACCGCTAGGAAGCCCGAGAACCGTTGAAAAGATGATCGATTTTTGCGATAGGCACTCCATCTCACCAGTAACAGAAAGCTTTCCAATGTCGAAGGTGAATGAAGCCATCGAGCATCTGAAAAGTGGAAAGGCTCGGTATAGAATCGTATTGACCAACGACTTAGGTTAATACAGACAATGGTTTAGACCTCAATGCCCCGCCCGAGTGCCCGTGACCAGCTATTTGATGCTGCTTTGAAGTGTTTCCATGCTCAGGGGTATAGAGGCACTACTATTGAAGACATCGCAAACGAAGCCGGTGTTTTCAAGGGCTCCTTTTATAATCATTTTGCAAGCAAAGAGGCTCTGGCAATAGCTGCTCTAGAGCGATACGAACACGCCGTAACGGTCGAGGTTATTTTAAAAGGCCCGCCTTCCGCCTACCGTCGATTGAAAAATCATTTTCGAAGTCTAGCCGACACTAACAAAAGCACTGATTTCAAAAATGGTTGTCTGATGAGTAACTTCAGCGTGGAAGTTTCAAATTTCGGAGAACCTTTAAGAAGTGCTGTTGAACTAGCATTCGAACGATGGTTTGCTGCCCTTGCCGCAGTTATCCGTCAGGCTCAAGAAGAAGGGGACATCGACTCAAATCAAGACCCCGATCAATTGGCTCGTTTTCTGGCAAACTCTTTTGAAGGTGCTACAAATTATGCAAAAGTGGTGTTGAACGATCAGCCACTCGAAGATTTTTTTACGATGACCTTCCCGAAGAAAAAGAAAAAAGATAAATAGGAAGATCGCGAAGATGTCGAAGAACAATGAGCCTGAAACTTTAAGCAACCAAGCAAAACGTCTATTAGACTGGGTCGAGCAAAAGTTTTGCGAATGGATACAACGTTTGAGAGACCTCCTGATTGGTAAGTCCGATGAATCAGCTGATGAAATGCATTGCAATTCTAAAAAGTTAGATTTGGAGCTGGAAAAAGTCTACGACGATCTTCAATCCAGCCTAATAAAAGTTCGGGAAGCGGTCGCGAAGGCAATCGCCACCGAAAGGCAGTTGGAATCGCAGTTACAAAAGAATAGAGCTCAATCCGAAACATGGCTACAAAGAGCCGAAACAGCTACGCAGCAGGGGAATCCTGACCTGCACAACCAGGCTATCCACCGTATGAACCAATATAAACAAGCCGCCCATGAGCTAGAGCAACAGCTTGTTCTACATAAAGAAGCGATAACGGTGTTACGGCAAAAATTAACAGATCTCGAATCCAACGTGCAGAAGGCCTATACACAGAAGCAAGTTCTAATCTCTCGTAAAGCAGCTGCTCAAACTGCTATCAATGCCAATAGAATTATGGACGCAATCAATACTGATGCCGCTTTTTCTGCGTTCAAAAGTTTTGAACAAGAAGTCATCGAACTTGAGGCTCAAGCAGCAAAGGGCTCAGCCTCAGTTTCTGAAGGTGTCTTTGACTATAGAAAAAGCCTGAAGGAAGCAATAGAGAATTTGCAGCAGACTACTGAAGCCGTCGTGAAATTGGAAAAGATGCTCTCTGAACGAGATTCCGACACTTCACTTTAAGCAATGCTGCATGCACGATTTTATTTGGTCGGGCTCGTAAACGCCAAGGAAGGATATTGACTTGGGTGAGAGAAAGTTGGGCTTCGCGATATGAAAGGTAAGATCACCGCGATGGCTTTCGCAATTGGAAATATCGACGGCATCAAACAAATCAAGTTTAATCTCGCCACCTTTGTTCACGCGGTGCTTACTGATGAATGCGCAGTAATAATACCTTCCAATAATCGGGCCCGGGTATATACTCATTAAACGTTTATTGGTTAGAGCGTATGCCATTTTTTTCAGCCTTTGCCAGGCAAACCATGTTTTGCCAATCCAAAAGAGCACCGCAGGTAGCATCATAATGAGGAGCAGATTAGTGCAGCTGCCATCCCAACTTTTACTACCACTAAAGACATAAGCAGCGAGGGCCACAACCGGTAACAGCGTACAAGTAGAGACTACCAACGCACAGCGAATCAATGTACGCATGCTATCTTCTTCGCGAAATATTGTCACTACATACTCGCCTTTATCTAATTGCGCGCTAAGGAAAGACTGTATACTTCCAATTTCGGTGGGCGAAAAAGAATCAGATACGATTACGGATAAATTGCTCGACATTTGAAAAGACCGAAAGAGCCAATCACTCTTCTGATAATAGTGATCGAGTGACCATAAGACGTTTCCAAATTGTGAATTAACAATTCAATCAGGATCAGCCTGAAAATCGCCTGGGGACCGTGTGCTCATCGCGGCATCTCTCACCCGCGGATCTGAATCTGCTGAGAGCTGTTGTCGAAGTTCAGGGGGAACGTTAGGGTTCCAGGCAACCTCTTTCCTTACAGACCAATCTTTGTCTTGAGCAAGCGTTGCAAGAATTTCTGGAGGTGTAGTCGAATTATGCGCTACTCCCAAACCTTCTAGAAACTGCTGCAATTGTGTTGGCGAAGCAAAGCCGCCGCCTTCCTCGCCAGACGAATTCAATGGTTGGATACCATAGGCAGATTCGAACAAACTTTGCGCCGTAGAGTTTGGTGGAGCAATCTTGCCTGGCATTTTCTCGGGGTTATATTCCATAGTCAGCACTGTAACTTAAGAGTGTGTCAGGGTGATTGCTAACCAGTGTCAGATTGGTGTCGATGCATATCATCGAGGGTACTAAGTACCCTTGGAAAATGCCCGACATAATTTGCTTTTTCCTGTTATCGGATAAACTATGTTCATTGGCTTTTGACCCAAAGAGGATCGAACGAAATGAGCACCACAATAAAGAATTTCACTCACGTAGATCTCGGCAAATTCTCTGGACTTACAGATAAAACTGCTGATGGGAGATCGAAGAAATTCATGAAGGCAGATCTAGGTCTTACCGGCATGGAAATTTCAGTAACCAGAATAGATGCGGGTGGAAAAACTCCTTTCTTTCACAGCCACAAACAAAATGAAGAACTCTATATTGTCGTTGAAGGCAGCGGACAAATGCAGCTCGACGATCATGTAATTGATGTGAAAGAAGGCTCGATGGTAAACGTCGCTCCTAAATGTTCACGAGCATTACGTGCCAGTGCAAAAGAAGCACTCACCTACCTTTGCGTTCAAGCGAAAGAAAACAGCCTTGAACAATATACGAAAGAAGATGGCGTTCGGCACGAAGAGCACACCTGGAAGAACTAAGAGCTACTCATCGGGATGGGCAGCCAGCCAATTGTTGTAGTACTGCTGGAACTGTCGGCTTGGCTTAAACTCTTTGGAATGTTTCTGAAACAGATAATTCGTCATTTCGAAGATCGTTCTTCTCGTCGTTTCATCATCCAGCCAATGCTCTCCGCGCTGAGCGATCAGCCCGGCTATATCTCGATTCATCAAGCGATTGAGATCGTAGTCACTAATGCGTCCAGACTCCGATCTTATTCGTAACGCTTCGAGCGCTTCAGCATAATTGCCATTTTTATTTTTCAATGAATCTACAAAATCACGACTCATATCCGGAAGATTTTGATCTGCACTTCTGGTGCTTCTGAAAAGATCGGTTGATGAAATTTGGTGAGTATCATCATCCCAGCCATTGTGATAAGCAATGGAACCAGTATTTGCATCGTAGCCTTTGAGATTGATCCAGTGAGCATAATTACCGTATGGATCGGCAGGTCCAAGGTCAGAACCGTCAGCTTGCTTCCAAAAGGGTTGATTACGCGCATCTAATTCTACGAGGGTCGGTGTGCCTTTGGCTTCGAGATCTGCAACGGTCTTCTGCATTTCTTCAGGAGAATTGACGAACTTTATATTGTTTGTGCTTTCGCCATTACCTGCCAAAATCAGAGTGAGATCATCTTTCCCTGTAATCGCGTTGTATGAGTTAAGCATCTCATCAGGATACGTTCCTTCGAATGGCGTTTGGTGCCCTTGCGAGTCTACGTAAAATGAACCTTTGCCATCCGTTATTTCCCCATATTGCATGTGGAAAGTTCGATCATCTCCCGATTCTTTGAGACCGGCATTCAAAGCTACTGACTGGAATATTTGGCTTGAATAGAGTTGGCTGTGTTCATCTGGATGCATCGATTCGTATGTTGGAGTGATATCGGCTTGTACAGAATAACCGTGAGCTGTGGTGAATTTACCTGTAATTGCTGCCTGAGCTACAAGATCCGCGGCTTGTCCAGGATGATTTTGATACGTCAAAGACTCCAAACCAACAGGACCGCAACTGGGTGTGGCCTTGCCGGTGCGAGCCTTATTGGGATTAGCCGCCTCCGACATTACTTGCGTCGCAAGGAGACGCATGTTGTGGGTAGTTGCTGCACCATTTTCTGCTGCAAGCAATCTCTCCGCCGCTTCGTAAGTTGATTGAATTTCCTCATTAGATAAATGGTCTGTCTTAGCTCTTTCCTCAAACTGTTTCATATTTGCTTTGAACTCAGCCGCCTGATCTGTGCTAAGAGCCTTGTCGGCTGCTTCCGTTACTGCGTTTCGACTTTGATCTAATCCGCCTGCGTGGGGCGTCAACAAATCCATAGACGGTGGAGAAGGATTATCTTTCGTAAACGCTACTTCAACTGGGTGGGGAGCATCGTGCCGTGCTGCGTGTCCCTGGAGCCGAGTCGGTGAGGCAGGTGGTGTCATTTCGGCATTCCTGGCTGACGATTGGTGCGGCGGTGTTTGGTCGCTATTCCGAGTT
>CAJCIF010000288.1 GCA_903970355.1 Actinomycetota bacterium | reverse complement strand
GTGTAACGGTAATGTCAAAGCGACTGCAACAAGTGAAGGAAGTGCGATCGGATGATGCCGGTCAAATGAAGTCGCCAGAAATCAATCGGCAACTTAATGAGGTGTAAATGTCCTTCAAAAATGCAGATGTAGCGATCGGCCAACTCTGGCGTTCGCTTACGCATGTAAGACACTTCCGGCAAGCTTGCCAAAATCCAAGCCAATCTCAAACACAAAAATTGCTCAAGATCGTAAGAGCCAATCAAGGAACGGCCTTCGGCCGAAAGTTCGGCTTCAACAAAATCCAATCGGTTAGTGACTTTCAAAAGCAAGTTCCCGTCTCAAACTACGAAGACATCTTGCCGTACATAGAGAAGATGCTACTCGGTGAGCGCAATCAGCTAACGGCTGAAGACCCGTTTATGTTTGCCACTACAAGTGGTACCACTGCTCAACCTAAATTCGTACCGATTAACGGACAGCATCTGCGCGACTACACGCATGCTTTTCAAATTCATAACTATCAAATGCTCGCTGATTACGGCGAGCGAGCCGCCGGCCGATTTTTGATCATCACAAGCAATGATGAGCAGGGGCACTCCCCAGCCGGCTTGCCCTATGGGGCTGTTTCCGGGCTTTTGCATCGGCGTCAACCACCAATCATAAAGAAGCGCTTTGCCACACCTTATGAGTTGTGCAAAGTAGCTAATGTCGATACCAAATATTATTTGATGTTGCGCTGTGCCCTCATCCAGGATATTCGTGCCATCCTGGCCTGCAATCCTTCTTCCATGCTGTTGCTTGCCGATCAGCTCAAAGAACACGGTGAAGATCTCATTGCCGATATCTTCGACGGCACAATTAAAAGCTCATACACACCACCTGCCGCAATCCGCTCTGCTTTCGATTCTTATATAAAGCCCGATCGAGAAAGAGCAAGAGAACTGGAACGTTTGTTGCAGCAAGACGGCATTTTGAAACCGGACAAAGTCTGGCCGCGAATCTGCCTCTTGTCCTGCTGGAAAGGCGGTCCTATGTCTTTCTATCTAGATCGCCTGCCGGAAGCATATGGTCCAGTGCCGGTGCGTGATTTTGGTTATATGGCAAGCGAAGGCAGAGGTTCAATTCCAATTAGCTCTGATGGCGCCGGCGGTGTAAGCGCAATTACAAGTCACTTCTTTGAATATGTAGCAGAGTCAGAGATAGACAATCCCGACAAGCGTTATCTCACTGTCGATCAGCTCGAACTTAATGGCCGCTATTACATCTACTTCACGACTTCTGCCGGTCTCTATCGGTACAACATCAACGATCTTGTGCAAGTATCGGGTTTTTATGAAAAAACACCGATCATAGAGTTTGTGCGAAAAGGAATGGGTGTTAGTTCAATTACCGGTGAAAAACTTACCGAAGAGCAAGTTCTAACCGCTGTCAATCAAGTCATTCGCCATCTCAATCTCGACTCAATCTGTCATTTCACCACAGAAGTCGAGCTTGGTATGCCGCCGCACTATGTCTGTTTTGTCGAAGCAAGTTCACCCTTGCCACTCTCCGTGCAAGATGAATTTGTGCGCTTATTCGATCAAAGTTTACGCATGCAAAATTCCGAGTATAAAGACAAGCGCGAAACAAAACGGCTCGGCATGCCAAGTTTGCGTGTTCTTCCGACCGGAACTTATACCCGCTTGCGGCAACAACGCGTTGCCGAAGGTGCCCCGGAAGCACAAGTTAAAATACCGCTGTTAAGCAGCCCACAAACTTTCGCTGGTCGTCTTGCTATGTTAGGAGTGTCATGAAGATCGCAGTTACTGGTGCAGCAGGCCTTGTCGGTAGTCATCTTGTGGACTATCTTTCTAAGAACGGTGCTTATTCAGTTACGGCAATCGTTCGCTCTTTAGCGTCAATTGAACAATTCAAAAGCGCCTGGCAAAAGCAGAATATCAAAGTCGTTGAAGCAAATGTCCTCAATCTCTCACAGTTGGAAGATGCCTTTCAAGGTGCGGATATTGTCGTGCATTCGGCCGCTGTCGTTGATCCATTCGGTGATCGGGCCCAAATTTTTTCCGTCAATGTAGACGGCACGAAGAATGCTCTTCTTGCTGCCCGGAAAGTTAAAGCTGAGCAGTTTATCTACGTGAGCAGTTTATCCGTTATTACCGGCAATAAAGATCAATATGGCAGCAGCGAACATTCACCATATGAGCCTTGTGGCGAAGCTTATGCCGATTCAAAAATAGAAGCGGAATTGTTTGTGCGACAAGAAGCTGAAGCTTCTCAAACGCCAGCCATAACAGTTGTAAGACCGGGCTTTATTTACGGGCCCCGTGAACGGACATGGATGCCGCGTTTGATCGACTCAATTGCGAAAGGCAAAGCGATGTTGATTGACGGCGGTACAAAAGAAACCAACGTTATATATGTAGGCAATCTCTGCTTTGCCATAGAAAATATTTTCAATAACAAGAAAGCATTTGGACAGGTGTATAACCTCACGGATGGCCCCGGCATAACGAAGAAACAATTGTTTGACGCTCTTTCAGATGGGCTCTCACTGCCGAGAGTAACTAAAGTAGTGCCCGGTTTTTTAGCGAAGGGTTTCTGCCAAATTGTTTCCACTCTTGCTCCCGTTCTTTCTGTTGACACGCAGCGCAATCTTGCGCGCTATTCAAAAGCAGCATTTCGATTGGCTGGTCTCAATCAAGGTTACTCAATAACCCGTGCCGAACAAGATCTCAATTACAAATCTCGTACTGCCTTTGCCGACGGCATGGCTGAAACACTCTCCTATATAAGAAGCGAAAAAGGAGAAAAGAAACAGCTGGAGGCCGCAATTTGAATCCGGTTGAATTCGTTGTTGATTACTGTCAGCGCCATGCCCATCCTGTTAATGCCGTCTTGCATTTGATCGGAGTACCGGCCGTTTTCTATGGTGTCTACAAGCTATTTTGCGGAGCCTATATTCTCGCTTTTGAGTTGATTGTAATTGGCTACATCCTGCAATATTTCGGCCACAAGGCGCAGGGCAATGAGGTTGGCGAGGTTACCCTCATAAAGAGCATTATTCGCTCTCTCACCAAGAAGACAGGCAATGGTCATGGCTGAGATGAGCAAAAAAGCACAAACAGTATTGATTGACGGCGCTACCGGTTATGTCGGCAATCATCTTGCTTACGAACTAAAGCAAAGCGGCATGAACGTTCGTTGTCTTGTTAGAAACAATGCCAATCCGGAAGATATTGCCTTCTTGAAAGAGATGGGTGCGGAAATCTTTGAAGCCGATCTCTCTAATCGTAATTTAGCCAGGCAGGCATTTGCAGATCTCGATACGGCTGTTCATCTGATTGGCTCGATTGCACCGAAGCGTGGAGAATCGCTGGCCCAATTGCATGGTGGCCAGACAGCTGCTTTTGCCTCTTTGTGCCAGGAAATGAAAGTGCCAAAAGCTCTAATGCTGACGGCACTTGGCACTGCACCTGATGCCTTGAGCCTTTATCATCGCACCAAATGGCAGGCCGAAGAAAAACTGAGAGAAACAAACGTCAAATCAATATTTGTGCGCCCCTCATTATTGATTGGCCGAGTGGTAGGGCGGCGAGACAGCAAACTTGTCAGCCGTTTCAAGCAGATGATTTTGACGCGCAAAAAGGTACCCGTTATTGGAGATGGCAGTAACAAAGTTCAGCCACTTTTCATACAGGATCTTGTAAAGGCGATGCGTATAGCAATTGAGACTCAAACAGGCGAAGTTGGGTCTCTTGCACCGGTTTATGACCTGGCGGGCGGACGAATTATATCGATTCGCGAGTTTCTAACCGAGCTGATGAAAGCAATTGATGTAGTCAAGCCTGTTGCCAATGTGCCCATACCACTTGCTAAACTGGCAGCTGGATTGGCCGAAACCTTTCAGGATGTGCCAGTCTTAAGTCGAGACCAGGTTCTTCTCTCCATGACCGATAACGTGTGCATTACCAACCATTTGACCACTGTCTTTCATATCGAGCCCACAGACATTGCCAAAGCACTGCAAACGTATCAAAGCGAAAAGCGAAATGAATCTGTTAAAACAGGAAAATCGATTTAGATTGATCATTTGGTGCGTTAAAGAGTGAAAGGGGGCGCTCCAAGTTGAAGATCTTAGTGACGGGCGCCAGTGGATTTATTGGGCTTAATCTCGTACCGCAATTGGTTCAGCTTGGGCACGAAGTGCGTACGCTTGGCAGAGCCAGTGGGCCACCCGCTAAACTCGCCCACCTGAAAATTGAACATCATCACGGAGATATCACCAATCCGGAACAGGTTAAAAAGGCGATCACCGGTTGCGAAATGGTTTACCATCTCGCCGGTCTTGTCTCGTACAAAAAGAAAGATGCGGCGCGCCAATATGGTGTAAACGTTCTTGG
>CAJCIF010000287.1 GCA_903970355.1 Actinomycetota bacterium | reverse complement strand
AATTCGTCTGGCAAATATCAAGCATGGCAGTTGCTAATGGATCTGCTCCGCCACTCAATTTGAGAAATCCTGCTGTTCTATTTACGTCGTAAGAAGAAACAGCTTGGCCCGAATTCACAACTACACTTTCGTTATCGTGGAGCCATGCCGCTCCAAGATCAACAAGATACTTGTCTCCACCGGAATCTTTTTTGATCTGTTCCAAAATATAGGGTGTTGCCCATGAGGAATTTGCATCATGTGACAGGGCTGATAAAGCTTTGATAGCTTCCTCACCGCCTTTAGTTGCAACGATTGTTTCGATTCGATGGGCTGAATCGACAGCATCGTTCGGGTTTGGAATTTCCTTAGTCATTGGTCTCTCTCCTAATCAAGCCTGGCGACCGGGGCCGCGCTAAAATTACATTTTTTTCAAAGCGTCATTCATCACTTGCCATGCTGAATCAGACGCCACGCCCAGACCTTGCGCCAGGGTGTCTTTGTCTACATATGTCTTCCAGAACACGACGCCACGCGAGCTGAACGTGTCCCAATCTTTTTGGAGAACCTTTACGGCATCGACTTGTTCTTTCGGGAACATGCCTGGATTATTCGTTTCAAGTTTCAAAAATTCTTCCACATCAGAATATCTGATGTAATCACGGGCTTGGCCGTGGTCGGTCATTGTGACAACCGTTTTGAAGAGCCTGCCGTTGTCCTTCAATAAGGAAGCAACCATCTTGGCGTCTTCTGAATCGCATAGTTTATGTTTGAAAGCATCCAGACCTTTTTTGTCCAACGCAGCAGAAACGTTGCCTAGATCAGCCTCGGAAAGGGCAGCCTTACCGGCAATGCCAGAGAAAATATCGAAATGCTGAGAGGAAAAATCGAGTACTTCACTAGCAACCGGATCAGGGCTCTGACTCAAATTGAGAAGTTTGGAAGTTCTGTCGAGGTCCGGTTTCGTAACTGGTTGATCTTTATTTACGATCACTCCGTCATTGTCTTTTAGCCAGGCCGCAGCAATTTCGGTGAAGTAGACTCCGTTGGAATCTTTCTTCACCTGTTCCATGATTGCTTTGACCTGGTCTGGATCTTTTTGTTTGCGCCCCTCACCACCATCGGCAATGTATTCATTTGATAGAGCAGTGAGCGCTTTTAGTGCTGCTTCGCCGCCCTTAGTGGCAGCGATAGTTTCGATGCGGTTGGCCGAATCTTTAAGATCATATGGATTTGGGATCTCTGTACTCATGACGTTCTCCTAAGGGTGCGTGAAGCGGGATGAAACTTCTGCACTTTACGTCTGCTGCCTAGTCGAATATTCCAGCTGACGTAACTCGAACCAAAGGAGACTTTGATTGAATTTGCATGCAGTATATGAACCACAAAATAAAAAGACGTTTCGAAGTTGTTAAATGGAAAAATGGCTACCGCACTAGCAATTCGCCGGTGAGGAAAACAAAAAATAGAAAAAGAAAATTCAACGCTTAACGGCGTTGATCTTCTTGGTTATATGAGTAAGTGAATAAACGGATCGTAGACGTCCCAACAATTCCCGAAGGAAAATGAAGGGTGTTGCGATCACACCATTTCTTCTCTTTGGTTCGATAAGCCAGAATGCCTTGAATTTTTTCGACTAGGGAGCATTGTGGCGTGCTTGGCTTAAAGCGTATTAAGCCACTCAACATTTTCCACAGTTCGTGAGAATGTGTCACTGGGGAATCCACGAATGAAAATGGGGTCCGCTATTTACAAGGAACCGAATAAGCAAAGCACGGACTTGTCGAGCGGGCGAGTTCCGAATATAAATGTCAGGGTATGTACAAGTTGGACCGTTCCACCGAGGCTTAGGGATGACCGGCTCCGTTGAACAAAAAACAAGCGGACAATTCCATCAAGTAAGCTCAGACTTCCAGCCTGAGTCTGACGAGAGTCGGCGCGATCGCGCCTTGTTTTTTGCGACCGCTTTGAGCATCTTTTGCGCAAAAGTAATCCGCTCCTTTATCAGTCACTGCCATCCAAACGATACAAGTCAACCGGATGTCTCCGAAGTCGTTCAGGGCCATGCCATCAAAGAACTCGTTTGCGTAACCCTCTTGCTTGCCCTCTATGAACAACAAGAGCGCGAATCCGACTGGCTCAAACTTTTCTTCAAAGAATGCTGGGGACGCACAGACCAGCTCTTTAACGAGCCCAAATCCGAAGACGTCATCTCGACCGTAACCAGCTTGGAAGGCGACGACCTCTGCCAAATCACCTCCATGACCCTTTGCCACAAACTGGGCTTAGGTTCTACCGTTGAAGATGCTTCCATCTACATCTCCCAACTCCTCGCCAATAGCATGCGCTTCCGCAGCGAACTCTTAATCTTCTCCCTGGGCGCCCCCCTGGAAGAATTGGACGAATATATCGCGTCAGCGTCTTGATATAAGCGCCCCGGTCGGCTCCTTCGTCGCCTCCTCCGCGCGTACTCGCGCTACGCTCCGCCATTGCTCCTCGCAACGGCTGCGCTACGCTGATACCTCGTTTCGTCCTTATAAGCCGAGGCTTTAAGCGCTCCGGTCGGCTCCTTCGTCGCCGCCTCCGCGCGTGGTTCGCTACGCTCCGCCATTGCTCCTCGCAACGGCTGCGCTACGCTGATACCTCGTTTCGATCGGCGCAGTGTACTTGGACTGGTGTGTGGTTTTGTCGAGATCTATATATAGATTGAACTCGATTTCAAAACGGATCAAACGCGCCGCGCGGCACATGCGGAAGCGCTTGCCCTGAAGCGCTGGAGCATTTACTTATGGATTGTATGCGAACAAAAACGTCGTGAGGAAATTGAAACCAGCATGTCCAATTATTGTTGTCGTTGTATTCGTATAGCGTCTCACTATTCCCATACAGGCTGACCAGAGTGTGACAAGCACGATAAATACCGGGGCATGACCAAATTGACCATGCAACATACCGTGCAACAAGGCGGCCGGGAATATACCAAAAACAGGTTGAAGTGCTCCGCGGATCAGTGTTTCTTCGCCAATGCCGGCGCACAGGGCTGTGGCGAGTGCCAGTATTACGGATGGTGCAAAGCCACCGACGACCGAAAAGGTGCCGGCATTATAAGAGGACAGCTTTGAGGCCAGATCTTGCCCACCTAATCTGTGAGTGAAAATGGACCAGCTATAGTCATAAAGGAAGGTGAAAAATATGAGTGAAATACCGATCACCACCTGTTTTTTAGTTGGTTTAACCCACCCTAACCGAGCACAAGCTTCTTTCGGGTGTCTGGTTACGAAAATGCCAATACCGCAAAAGGAAAGAAGAACAAGACCCAGTCCGTTATAGGAAAGCAGCTGAGCAAGCGGTAGTGGAATCGGGATTGGCAAGGCCGGAAATTCAAATGTTGCCGGATCTGTGCTGGAAGACAAATAGAAGAAGGTCGATATATAAACAAAGAGACCAATCATGTGCGGAATTGAACTTGGCACAAAGATTTTTTGGGATTGGAAAAATTCCTGCCAACTCGTTGTTTTTTTCAGAAGCTGACGGAATATTTGTCCGGAAAAAATACAGTCCAGGCCTGTAAAAAACACTGAAAATATTCGGCGAATCGGGATGAATAGCAGTAGCAAAGTGGACACTGACATGCCCAGCAAGATACCCGAAGCCCATTGATTGAAGATGAGGTCGGGCCCTCTATTTGAGTATGTAAATGATTCTGTTGAAAAGAATCCAAAAATAATTAGCCTGAGAAGCCACTCAAGCCATTTCTTCTTCCGTGCGACGTGTCCTAGCAGACCGAGTACGCCAAAGGCGGCAACTATCAAAAAATCGAACAAATAAGGGCTCCTTATGGCCGTTCAAAATTAACGTTTCGGGCGTTCAATCGACAGTCTTCGTGCTATTATATTGTCAAGATTGCGCAGGCTGCCTGTCTTTTATCAGTTTTGCATATGAAAGACGAAATTGCCTGGCAGAGTTCGAAAGTTCGAAGTTCGGAGGTAAATGTTTCAATGGTCAAAAAATTACTCACAGCTACTGCCTTAGCCGGTGCGTTTAGCCTTAGCCTGCTAACCACATCAAGCTTTGCCAGCGGACCCCTCGTATTGGGTCCGAGCATCGCTCCAGCTACGGCTCCTCAAGTAAGCACAACAAGTACGACGGTATCCTTTCAGCAAAGAGCGTTGTCTTCCTACAGACAACTTCGCGCCTTCTGGTTGTCTAGAGCAATCGTAAGGTAGTCCTCGCCCTCTTTTCTTGCCTTCGGACTTAAGGCGGACCACTGGAACTAGTGGTCCGCTCTGCCATTTTTATATTTTCGACAAATTGGGCGAAATTCTTACTATAAAGGCACGTTAGGTTCGTTCTTATCTGACGAAGAACCTTGCCCGAAATTTGCGCTAATTTCGAGCGTCGTTAGATCGGCCCGGGTAATGCCACCATCGACGGTATCGACCTAATCGAGCCTAATTCCCATTCTTGATCTTGCCAAACCAAGTGCTTCTTGCAGCAAGGTCGATTCGCTGGGCACAGTCACCGCACCAATACGAATAACAAGATCGTTGCCATCCGGGCTTGTAAGACCGAGATCACTCAAAGCGACATTCGCTCTGTCACAAAATATTCTGACTTGCATTTCATCCGTTTCCGGCATGAGAAGCGCAAATCCAAAAGTTTCGAAGTGTGCAAGTGTATCGGATTCGAACTTGAGAAGTTCAATCGCTTGCTTGAAACGCAGCGTATCTTTTAGAGGTAACGCCGTCCTTTGAAGAGCTTTGTCGCCTTCCAGCGTGTGCAGAGAAACATAAGCGAGTGCTTCAAACAACACCACTGAGAACGTACTGCCATGGCAGCTATATCTTGCGAACTCATTTTTCAAGAAGAGCAAAAAGGATGGATATGTGTAGAGGCCAGTTTCGGGGCGCATCAATCCTCGATCGGCGAGTTCAACAGCGTTCCAATCCACTTCTACAGGGACGATCGTTTCATCATTCTGTTCTTGACGCAAGACGAATGGCTCGTCTGAGAACATCAGAACGCCGCAATCCAAAAGATTGAAAAGAGCTGGTACCCAGAAAGATTTACTTAGTTTGACGCGGCGGAGCAACTCAACAAGAGTCGATTCACCATCGATCTCGCTATACAACAGCCATTGTAGTTTCGGATCACAACCTGTGCCGGTTTCAACAGCAGTCGCCAGTTGCTCTTCCGATTGCAAATCCATTTTTCGAGCTAAATAAGACGTATCCTTCACGCCGAGATTCTGAAGTTGATCGGCTTGATCGCGAAGGGTTGCTGCTTCCAGAAGGAGCGCATTCAATCTGCGTTTCACCGTGATGGTGCTTGTGCGTGGCCCTTTGAAAAACTTGAATTCCCCTTCTGTCCAGCTGCCGGTTTCCAGAAGAGCGGGTTCACCTTTGTCCCAACGCGTGACGCAATGGATTGGCACGCCATCATTGAAAAAAACTGTTGCTTTGTCTTTTGCTGAATTTACTTCCAACCTGCCCGTCAAGCGGTCCATTCCGATTGATTGCAACAAGGTCGGCAATTGCATGAGAAGCAGGTCGCCTTCAAGCTCTGCCTGTTCTCCATACATCTCTATGGTAGAGGTGGCGACAGAATCATTGTCTTTTTTCTCTTGCTGTTGAGAAACAACTACATCGGATTCGAATTCGAAACCTGGGAAGGCACCGATCAGGTGCTGAGCGATATCCATCGGCTCACGGGTATTGATGCTCCAATCCACGAAGGATTTGGTGCCTTCGCCCCGATAGAGCATCCAGGCACAATTACCGCGGGCATCAATCGTCAAGGTGAGTGAAAAGCTTTCTGCTGCATCCCCAAAGGGTGCCCGAACCTCAAATCGTTGAAATATGACACGTCCTACCATTTGACGTGCATCTCGGACCATGCCCTGAATAGTTTTCATGCCCGGTACAACGGACATGGTGTTACGAGTGGGAATGGCGGGGATGTTAGTGAGCGACTTCTTGTGAAGCAAAGAGCTTTCCTTTCGGATATCCGTTCATTTATGGAGATACCCGCAAGGCGTAATCGTTATTCAAATAAGTGCAGTTCTGGCCAAAATTTCCTTATTCGGCGCGCCTAACGGCATTTTTGGCCTTGCCAAGGAATCGCAAAGCGGAGTCAACACCCCCAAACTGGCGATGAACCTAGTAAACTTTCCTAAGACTAAGTAGTTCGTTCAGGCGTCTCAGAGTTACTATGCCGGTTCTCAATTTTTCGATCAACGAAATACAGTACAAAATCGTCTACTACGGCCCAGCCCTAGGCGGTAAGACAACTAATTTGCGCTTTGTGCACCAGATGGTCAATCCCGAAGCCAGAAGTGAACTGGTCAGTGCTGCAACCGCTACAGACCGGACACTTTTCTTCGACTTTCTCGCTCTTGATCTGGGCTCCGTGCACGGATTACGCACCCGTCTTTCGCTCTACACAGTACCTGGACAAGTGGAGTACGAACGCAGTCGAAAACTAATTTTGCGAAGCGTCGACGGTATTGTTTTCGTTGCGGATTCGAGTGCTCAACGGAAAACCTACAATATAGAAGCCTTGAACGGCATGGAAAACAACCTGAAAGAATATGGCCTGTCGCTTAGCCAGATTCCCTGGGTTTTGCAATACAACAAGCGAGATCTATCTGATGTAATGACGGTTGAGGATATGAATGCCGATCTCAATAGCCTCAACGTTCCCTATTTCGAAGCAGTTTCGCTTGAAGGCAAAGGGGTTTTCTCAACCCTGAAAGCGATAAGCAAAATGGTTTGCCGGTTAGATACTTTGGCGTAGACGCTCCGGCGCAGGCGAAGCCTGCTTCTCCGCGTGTGCTTGCGCTGCGCTGCGCTTCGCCACGGCTCCTCGCCGCAGCTGCGCTTCGCTGATGCTTCGTTCGCGCTGTGTATTGGGATCTTTTTGTAAGCGCTCCGGCGCAGGCGAAGCCTGCTTCTCCGCGCCTTTGGTGGTGATACCGGGTTTGGTGCCAGCGTTCGCTTAGCTATCGCGGCTGAAATTTACTTGCCGATTCGGACTACGATTTCGTCTTGGCCGGCTAGGCCTAGGCGTTCGCGGGCTAGTTTTTCGATGCCGTTTGAGGTGCGGTAGTTTGCGAGGCCTTCGCGCAGGTCTTTATTTATATCTTCGTTTTGTTGTTGGCTGGCACGCAGAGCGATTGATTGCGAATGCAAAAACATTTGTCTTTCAACGCTGTTATAGATCGAGCGACCGGCATGATATATCGCCAGCACCGTAATGGCCATAACAGCAAATTCTCTCAACCAGCGTTTTTTAGTCATAGAGATATCGAGTGGACCAGAAACATATATGCGCCTGGCGATCAGAGCGCTGCTTTGGCTACATCCCGCGGCTCTGAAAGGTTGGCAGAATTATCGAGAGAAGTCAATATTGTCTCGACAAGCAATTTGAAGCCCTCGAGTAACTTTTCGGCTTGCTCCGGCGTTGCTGCCTCAGCATGCAATCTTACTAATGGTTCGGTGCCGCTTTTCCTAACCAATAACCAACTGTCATCTTTGAAGTAAAACTTCCAGCCATCCAGGCGTCCTATCGATATCACCGTTTGGCCGGCGAGCTCGCTGAATGGTTCTGCATCGATGGCTTCAAACAAAGCTTTCTGAGCAGCCGGCAGGAGCCGCAAATCGCTTCTCTGGCTGACGAGGTTGGTGCCGACTTCGGTAACAAGATCCTGCCAAATTCTGGATATTGGTTTGCTTTCAACGGCTATCATCTCAAGTACGAGTAAATTTGCGAGAATGCCATCTTTTTCGGGAATGTGACCTTTAATGGAAACGCCACCGGAGTCTTCACCGCCAATGAGGACATCACGATTTCTCATTTGTTCGCCGATGTATTTAAATCCTACCGGTGTTTCAATCACCTCAAGACCGTAACGCTTGGCCAGGTGATCGAGCATGTGAGTTGTCGCTACCGTTCTCACAATGGCACCGCGACAGCCTCGGTTCATAACCAGGTGTCTTGTGAGAAGGCAAAGTAACTGGTTTGGCGTCAGGTAGTTGCCCAGTTCATCAATGACCGCAAAGCGGTCTGCATCGCCATCTGTAGCCAGACCAACATCGAGCTGGTGTGTCTTTACAAGGGACATCAGGTCTTTCAAATATTCTTTTTTCGGTTCCGGCATGCCGCCACCAAATGTGGTATCACGCCAGTTGTGCAGCACTTTTACTTCAACACCGTGCTTTTCCAGAATGCCATCTATATAGCCGCGGCTTGTGCTGTAGAGAGCATCATAGCCCACTCTCAACTTTGCAGAACCAATTCTAGAAAGGTCTGCCAGTTTTGAAATTGCCTCTACATATGGTGCCTTAAAATCAACCGTCGCTATTTGCTCTTGTTGCCCGGCCTTAAAGGTCGATGCGTTTTTGAGATGACCGGCAATTTTCGTAGTGACATCGTTTGTAGCCGGGCCGCCGAAATGGGTTATGTACTTAACACCGCAATATTCTGGCGGGTTGTGACTGGCAGTAAATTGCAGGGCGCCGGCCGTTGGCTCGTTCTGAGCAGCAAAAGCCAGGCAGGGCGTGGGCAGATCGTGCGCAGAAAGCTTGGTTTCGATTCCCATCTGAGCGAGCACTTGGGCAGCCCGGTGGGCAAACTTATCAGCCAGAAAA
>CAJCIF010000286.1 GCA_903970355.1 Actinomycetota bacterium | reverse complement strand
CTCCTCCTAACTGAATTAGCACTCCGGCCATAAGAGCAATTGCGGCCGCATTTACTGCATCTAGAAAATGTGCTGCTAACGAGGATGCACGCATTTTTGTGATTAGTGGTGCAGTTAAAGCAACTAAAACAAAAGCGGGTAGAAAAATCCCAACCGTTGCAATTACTGAACCTAGTGGTCCGCCAAGAATAAATCCGATAAAGGAAGCAGTAGTGAAAACTGGACCAGGTGTAATTTGCCCAACTGCAACAGCGTCTAAAAGCTGTGCAGACGTGATCCAATGGTAGTGTTCAACCAGATCCGTCCTCAAGAAAGCAAGAAGTACATAGCCACTGCCATAAAGCACCGAGCCGATCTTCAAGAAGTAAAGGAAAAGTGCGCCTGGACTATACGCAAGATTTTTCGGCGTGCATGCTGACAAAAAGTATGTGCTACCAATTAACAGCGCGCTTACTGAGCCCAATACGCACAAAACTAGTTTTTCTCTTGGTCCTTTGCTCAGTGCGAATTGGATCACGGCAGCCGCTAAACCGCAGCCAAAAAGCAGCGCTAATTCATTGCCACCAAGTAGATACAGAACCCCTACTACCAGCGCCATCAACTTCAGTCCCATTGTTTTGAGTGATGTTCTGGACAGCATCCAGAGAGCTTGAAAAACAATAGCCACAACGACAGGCTTCAATCCATACAGCACTGCCACCATTGCCGGGAGCTTCCCAAATCGAAGATATAGCATCGCCAATGTTGAGACCATTACGAAGGATGGAAAAATAAAGCAGAGACCAGCCGTTACAAGACCTGGTAAGCCACCATTCTTGTATCCAATATGAATAGCCACCTCGGTCGAATTTGGACCCGGTATTAGGTTCGCTGCTCCTAATAGATCTAGAAATTCTTGCCGCGAAAGCCAGCATCGGTGGCGCACTAGTTCCGCTTCCATCATCGCTATATGGGCTGCCGGACCACCAAAAGCGGTGCTGCCAAGACGCAAAAATGTAATTGCAATTGTAAGAAGGGAGGTAGACTGGCTGGAATCCAACTAACTTGCCACCAGTGGAGATGTTCTCTTAATTTTGATCTTGTAGCCGCACTAATGTCCATTGCTCGGTTTTGTCTTTTCCGAGGTGAACTAACACCGGACTTTCCTGTTTAAGAAGATTTGCTATGCCGGTATCATAGACGACGTTTTTATCGTTTCCTATGATCCAGGCTGCTCTCATACTTTTCTTGTCGATTGCTCCTTGAACTGGCTTGGTTTCTTGCGTTAGAGCATTGTAGTAGGTGCCTTTGATTGCACCTTTTCGGTTGGTTGCCAATTGAAACATAGTGGTTGTGTTAGTTTGCGTTCCTTGAACTAAAGAATAAACACCGAGCGGTTTCCAATCCTTTTTCGTTTCTTGCACAGTGGCTGGGTAAGGTGCAGGATCGGAATCTGCCAGATATTGAGCCTGATCGTAGTAGGTATCTGCAGGTTCCACTGGTTGAGAACCGTAATAAACATCATCGCCTTGGTAATAAATGTTGTCGCCGTAATCGTAGTACGTTGGATCAATGTCTGCTGGCATGCCCCACCAACCTGCCCAACCTCCCCAGTTGTACCAGCCAGGAGCCCAAGCCCAATTATCGTTCATGTATCTATTCCAGTAACCCGGATGTGCTCCCCACCAACCACGGTTAAAAAAACCTGCCCTTCCGTAAGTATTTCTGTAGCTGCCTCGGACATTGCCACCATAAGACGCAAGTGCTGCTGGCGCGACGCGAACAGTTTGATGCGCACCTGCTCCAGTCGCTACGAAATGGCCGAATCCGGCATCCGTAGAAAGTGGACGGGCTGGAGCCGATCCCCAATGGTAGCTTGTGTTGGCAGCTGAGCGCAGCTCTTCATCAGACGGAAGAGGGGCATTGTTGAAACCAGGCGAGCGCTCAAAGTTCCCGCCTCCTCTTGCAAAATTGTTAGCACCACCTTCGATACCGCCGGCTTCAGACCTTCCGTATTCGCTACGGCCTTCTCCCCCAGGCACGCCACCGTGGTACCCGCCAATTTCGCCGCCGCGATATGAACCGCCTTCATAACCACCACCACCACCGCCACCGCCACCACGAAAACCACCACCACCACCGCGTGCCCAAGACAGGTCGCAATCGTTAAATGCTCCAAGCAAGGTTGAAGCGGTTAAGGCGAAAAAGACTGTTCGTATTGCTTTTTTCATGTTTTCATGAATGCTCCCGCTCCAAGCTTGCTGCCGCATTATCATTTTTCGCGAGTAACGGTTACTTCGGGTACGTCGGGTATAGACTCGCTACCAGCAGTTCTTCCCGTGGAATGCCAAGTAAAGGTGTTATCGTCCACCTTGTGTAAGGTGTTTATGCTACTATCACTGGTGCCATTCGGTTCTACTCCGTTTGTGCTTTCAACGAAGTATTGGCCGTCCCGTAGCCAACGACCAAATCCAAATCCTCCGTCCGGGCTGAAATGCCAGGAAACGATTTGCTGATGATGTGGGCTCCAACCAATTACCTGCACGCCCTCACCAGATTTTTCATTTTCTGCATCCATCATCGTGTACTGGCAATGAATAAACTTGTGATTACCCACCCAATGCGCGACAAGGTGCATACTGCCGTTAGGCTTTTTGGCAGACCAATTGCCAATCAACCATTCAAAGTCATTAAGGCTTTCTTTTGAACAAACGCTTGAGTCATCCCGTTCTGTGACATTGGCCATAAGCCATTGATCCTTGTCTTTCACATGAACAACGTTATACCGAGTCCTTGTTCCAGAATTGGGACCTCGAAGCACACGGCACGTCCCTTCTTCAATGGCTACATTGGCCGCTGGAAACTTGATTGATTCTATGGATATTTCCAGAGGTATTAGGCCAACTTGTTTAAAACCAGAAGCAAAATACTTTTCGATTTCAGATTGTCCTTTCAGTTCTACTCCATCGGGATCAATATAAGTGCCATCAGCAGTCCACATTTTTGCTATTGTCTTTGCATCTCCATTAGCAAAGGCTTTGGAATATACCTCAGCCTGGGACCGCAATACTTTTTCGTCTGCACTCGTCTGGTTGGAAACATCTGTTGAAGCCGAGATCGCCCGGTGCAACGGCATCACAGATAGTATCACTGCCAGTAAGAAATTCAGCCCTAGATATTTGAGTTTTGCCATCGGTAGCTTACTCACCTCGTTTGTGATTCAAGCGCCACATGAATCTATGAGTTTAGACCAAATGACAACAATTAAGCGCTACCCTAGAGAGCATTGACGCAGTTGTTTGTACGCATGCTATATTTACCAGAGTCGGGACGTAGCGCAGCTTGGTAGCGCGGCTGCTTCGGGAGCAATAGGTTGCAGGTTCAAAACCTGTTGTGCTTGTCGATTTTGATCGTCGTTAATCTCAGATAGTGCAAGTGACCTCATATATGGTGCGGCGCTGACAACGGTAGGAATAATATTTTCAGATGCCCCAGGTAAGCATACTAGTTCCCGCTTACAACCACGAGAAATACGCTGCTGCCGCCATTGAAAGTGTTCTGGCTCAGTCGTTTACCGATTTTGAATTGATCATAAATGATGATGCCTCCACGGATGGAACATTTGCGGAATTGAAGAAGTTCGAAGATCCCCGCATTCTCTTAATGCGTAACGACCGAAATCGCGGTCCTTGCGAAACGTCTGAACGTTGCTGGCAAAAGTGTCGTGGCGAATTTATTACCTGGTTTGCTACCGACGATATATATGAGCCCAGGGCCATCGAAAAACTGATTGGTTATTTCGATGGCAATCAACGACTAGATGGGGTCTTTGGGCTTGCTCGCTTTATCGATGATGATGGAAAGATGACTGGGCAAAATTGGACAGCCGAAGGAGTCAACCTGAATCGTTTCGAGTTGCTTCGAAGCTTATTCTACGGTCAAAATCCTTTCTGTGCCCCTGCATCCATGGTGCGGCGAAGCATCATTGAACGAGTTGGTTTTCGAAAGTCTCATCTGGTGCAGTTATCTGATTTAGAGCACTGGGCTCGTATGCTTTTCGTGGGTCAGTTGAAGATCTTTCCAGAGCTGATAGTTCGCTACAGGCTGCGTGCGAATAACGGAAATCTAAGTGCGCCAACTGTCGCCGTATCGGCCAGAAGTCAATTCGAACTCTTCGAGCTTCTTTCCTTGTTCGTTGAGAAGATCGACTCTATAGAATTGTTGATAAGCATATTTCCTGATGTCTCCTCCTTAGGTTTTCCGATCGAAGTGGATCTCATCCCCTTCTTACTTGCGCAATTGGCTTTGGAACGTGATTATTACGGCACCAGGCTTTTTGCAATGCATACGTTATTCTGCTTGATGGCAGATCCGGCAAAGAGAGAACTGCTGGAGAGGAAATGCAATTTCACCAGTTCAGATTTGTTTAAATTGGAAGCTGCACAAGTTGACTTTCTTGCTGGTGAATCGACCAATTTAGTGCTGCTTAGGGAGAAATTGCGCGTTCAAGAAGAGAAGGCCAATGAAGAAATGGTAAAAAACGCCCGATCGAACCAAAAGTTATCCTCCCGAATTGATGAACTTGAAAATGAACTAGATTCGAATAAGAGACATGCCCAAGAACAAGCTCGGATAATTGAAGAATTGCAGGCTGGGAAAAGCCGTTTGCGTGTTGAACATTCAAAAGTTTGCGAAGAGCTCGCCGAGACCAAGGCAACCTCTCTTGAACAAGCGGTGCAAATTCGCGACTGGAAAGCTTCAAATGCGGAACTTTCTAATATTGTCAATCAACAAGCAAAACAACTAAATCGCAGATCAGCCAGGCTAGCCATTAAGCTTGCCTCTTTTGGCAATCTCTTCAGAAGGAAACTATAAAGTTTGCATCGCCCCTAAAGCGTCGAAACAACTCTCGCCGGTTGACCACGCACCATTGTGTCGGCTAAGACGTCTTTTGTGACAATGGACCCAGCACAAATAGTCGCTCCATCTCCGACGCGGACCGCGGGAAGAAAAATGACTCCTGCGCCTACCTTCACTCGGTTGCCCAACTTGGCTGATTGGACGAAACTCTCGTCGTAGCCGCGCTCACCAAA
>CAJCIF010000285.1 GCA_903970355.1 Actinomycetota bacterium | reverse complement strand
AGGTTAGCTTGTACTTCATTACCCCAGGTTGATCATTTTTAGATGGTTCGTAGGTAGCCCACAAACGCACAATGGCATCCGGGCCATCTGATAGTACTTTTGGGCGCCACTTTATAGTGGGATATGTATACGTTTCGAACTGGTTATCGTCCGTTTTGCCAACCGAAATAACCTTTGAGCCGTTGGAGGCTATCCATTGCCCCACGCGTGTTAATCTCAGTTGATCGGATTGCCAGGCACCTATTACCAAACCGACGAAAAGGCAAATTAGACCTGTTAGAACGTTGATGACATTATTTTGCATTAGTAACGCCTTGATTCGATACTGGGCATCGTACACCCGTCCACTTGCCAACCCTCGGGCAGTAATCATTTGTTAATCAATAGCCGATTAGCGCATCAGAATCAATAGGTCTATTCGAAGGTATCCCCTTAGGGAAGCTGCATCACTTGTGGTGGCATTGAGCAATAATACTCAATTCAACTGTTTGAAGGTCAAAATGGTGCACCGAAGACGCTGATGGAATTTTTCGATCGTTATCGGTAAACTTACGCCAGATTATTGACCTTGGCATCGACGTGACATTGGAGGTACCGTGAGTACGCATTCAGGTTCCGAGGAAGACCCTCACAAACAAATTTCTTCTCTCGCCAAGCGCATAAAAGAAAATGGGGATCTGCTTAGAAATGCGATCGGACAATCGTGGGCTGATATAGCTCTTGATGAAATCCGAACAGACGCGGCCGAAATTCAAAAATTGATTACGCATATAACTGCCAATCAGACTAAGTAATCGGCTGGGCATTACCAGAGTCACCCCGAATGTGGGGTATGATCTGGCTGCGGCTCCGCAGGTGCTAGAGTTGACAAGCTTGTTTAGGAGAATCCAAATGCCAATGCTAAAAGGCGTCATATCGACGTTGTCTCCCGACGGACAGGAGTTGATGGGACCAGATGTATTGCTCTTCCATTTTCCAGATAACTCAATAGTTAGCGGCTCTCTTTTAACAGTCGATACCAATCATTTTTGCGTGCTTAAATCACGTGGTGCCATTCTCAACGTCTATGAAACAGGACAATTTACCGTTGCAACACCGGATAAGCCAATAATCGGCTCGGTGATATCAGCTTTCTACGGAGCTAGCCCGTGGCAATTTGAAGCCATTTATATTAACCGCGCCAAGCTCGTTGTAAAAACACGAGGCACAGCGCTATCGCGAGAGATGGCAGAGATGGCCTACGACGTTGACTATTACATTCACGTCGCCGACACGAAAAGTGCAGTGTTGTTAGTGCAACACATGCCAGTGCAAGGGCATATCATCACAACGAAAGAAGTTGATAACTACGCAGGACCAGTCGTTGAACAAGCTATCAATGCCATTGTGCAAAGCACTCCACTAGAGAAAGTAAACGAGCGCATTCACGATCTCACGCAGGAAGTTGGCGTTCATCTTCAACAGTTTCTGGCTGGATATGGAATAACGCTTGATACAGTAAAAGTTCTAGTCAGGCCTAGTGACGAGCGCATGAGACATCTAATTTCTCTAAAAGCGTTTGGACTAACCGAACTGGAAGCCGTGCGTTATTACACCGCAATGGTCATGGCTGAAAAGGGCATTGTATCGGCGCCAAATATGGCTGTGGGAGAGCCCTTCCACATCGGTGGATCAGTCAACGTCCCCTTCGATATCTCGAAGAACAGTAATCCACCATCACCACCGCCGGCGCCACCAGTAGGATCACTTCGTAATCTAGGGACTACGGACAGATCATAAATTGCGTTGGTTTTGACTATTTAGTTGCAGCAGCACTGGTTACGTGTTGATTCAGCAACGTAACTGTTTTCTCAAGTTCCACCGTGGCATCCTTGGGATAGCCCTTCGCCTTCAAGTCACTATTCAATGCATAGGCAGCGGCAAGTTCTTTCTTAAGTTCTTCAGCTTTGGCAGGCTTTAACCATCCCTTTGTGACCCCCAAATCAATTTGTTCTTTCGAATTATCAAGCCTCACTTGGTACTGCGCTGCCATCTTCTCAGGAATCGGAGAGTCATCAGCAGATGCAGGCAAAAGTGGGGTTGATCCGAACAGGAAGCCAAGCACTAATAACGTTGAGAGAAGACGATTCATTGGTGATTCTCCTGTTGTTTACGTAACGTAGGACGCAAGTTTACCAGACACGGAAGTCGTTCTATGGCGAATTGGCGACGGGAACTCTATTGAGCTCTCGAAGCAGCTTGGCATTTCTTTCGAAAAGCTCCGGTTCAATACTATCGGGTCCGCCAAAAGGTCTGCTCATGGCTACCATAAGTCCTATATTTGAACCAAGTGCTATAGCTACGAAGGACACCAATAAAATCTGTTCTTTCGTGGGCTTTTTATCGATGTAAATATAAGCAATTGCCAAAATGATACCGCTGCACATGAGTAGGATGGGCATCATTCGTAGGGTCCAATCACTGAGCAAAACTACGACGCGGCTCCGCCTGCAATGAATAGCCTCTGTTAAAGCTGATATTACGGCGCTCTGAACGTTACTCTCACCGTCATTTGCAGGACGGAAAGTAACAACTACATCATTCATTTTTATGCCGATTGCTGTCAAATCGTCGCTAATTTGATGTTTTCGCATAGCCGGCCATTCTTCGCTAATTGCTTTGTCGCAGTAATCGAGACAAAGTTTCTGCATGACCACTGCTGTTTTAGATGGCAAACCTCGCGACAATCTATAAATATCAACAATGCTCGTTGCCTCTTCATCGACGGTGGAACAAGCTTGTCTATATTGATCAACTGAGCTAGAAACTAGCAACCCGAGCACAACCGAAACGAGCGTACCCACGATGGCCACCACTGCAACGAGGAAATCCATGTTGCCGCGCAAATCAATTGCGGTTACAAATCGCTTGACTATGTATAAACCAGCGAGAGCAAGTGCTACCGAACTGCCGCCCCAGGTAAATATTTCTGTTAAACCGAACATCCAATTAATCTAACATCTTGATGTGACTTTCAATCATTCCTTTTCAGAGGTCTTTTCATTTTTGGTTTGAATAATGCAACCAGGCAATTCTTTGCCCAATTTTTCAACAGCATTTTCAGAAAAGTTTTTGCAATCTCGAAGTTCCAGGTGAGTCAAAGTTTTGCATTTTGCCAACAACTTCATCGAAGCATCGCTAACCGCGGTACCAGAAATATCTAGTGACTCCAGATTCGAAGCTTGAAGCAGCAGCTTGCCGA
>CAJCIF010000284.1 GCA_903970355.1 Actinomycetota bacterium | reverse complement strand
TTATATCCCGCACTCTGAGCCCGTAATCCGAGATCCACATCTTCTAGATAAGCGAAATAATCTTCATCTAAAAGCCCGATGTTATCCAGCATGGAACGTCGATAGAGAGCCGCTCCACCGCAAGCACCTAGAATATAGCGTTCTTTATCAAATTGACCGATGTCCTTTTCACGGTGGCCGATCCGACCCGGTAAGCCACCGCGCCGATAGCCGTCACCAGCGCCATCTAACAATGTCTTATCTTCGTATCCCAACATCTTGCATGCCACACTTCCGCAATCGGCATAGCGATCTAGCCCATTAACCAGTTCTTCCAACCAGCGATTGTCCACAATTGTGTCGTTGTTCAGAAGAGCAACGAGATCGCCTCGCGCTTCGGTAATGCCTTTGTTCACAGCGACGCTGAAACCTGTGTTTTTTTCAAAACAAATAAGGCGGACATTTGGGTAATTAGCTTTAAGAAACTCAACGGAACCGTCTTTGGAACCGTTATCCACAAGAATTATTTCTAGATTGCTATAAGTCTGGGCCGAGAGTGAATCCAGGCAACCGGCCAAGAACTTCTTTCCGTTCCAGTTCGGTATAACAACGCTAACTAGTTGACTATTTGCCATTCGGGATACGCTTCGTGCCACGGTGGGCGGAAAGGTTCACAGTATAATGCCGAACATTCGAACTATCATCATTTCAGGTTCTCTCCAGTAGTCAAGATTGAACGTTTTAAGTCCCACTGACAGGCAACCCATTAAAAAGCGAAAGGTTCTTTTCATAACCCTGGAGCCAATCGCTGCTCGCATGGCAGGACCAGCCATTCGGGCTCTTGAACTTGCTAAACAACTGGCCTCCGAATTCGACGTTACCGTTTTTTCACCACAAGGTAATGCAAGCGAGTTGTCACCTTCGGTTTACGGGGAGGCGAAAGTTCAAACCGGCAAGAATAAAAGTGTCCTCGCTGAACTTGCAGGGCGCGCCGAAATAATCGTTGTGCAAGCAAATGTGCTTAAAACTTATCCTTTCATTGGGCGTCTGGACACATTTCTGGTCGTTGATTTATATGATCCATACCTCTTCATGATTCATATTCAGTACGAAAAAGACAATAAAACAGCTTCTTCAAGTTACCGCATGATGCATCAAGTTCTAGAAAAACATATGGTGCGAGCAGACTTTTCCATATGCGCTTCTGAGCGCCAGCGTGACTATTGGATCGGCAGATATTGCGCGCTTGGAAGAGTGGATACGCGTATGTACCGATTCGATTCTTCTTTACGAAAACTAATTGATGTTGTTCCATTTGGACTTCCTGACTCTGCTCCAGTCAAGAATGGACCTGGCTTGCGCGCTCTATTGCCGAGCATTCAAGAAAACGATCCGGTGCTTATATGGGGTGGTGGAATCTGGGATTGGTTCGATCCGCTTACGGTCATCAATGCTGTTAATGAAGTGCAAAAGCAAGTTCCAAATGTGCGTCTTGTCTTTATGGGCACACGGTCCCCCAACCCACAAGTGGCGGAAATGCGCATGGCAACAGGCGCTCGTACTCTGGCGGAATCGCTTGGGCTGCTTGATAAGAACGTTTTTTTCGCCGACCGCTGGATCCCCTACGAAGAGCGCGTCAACTTTCTGCTTGAAGCAGATATCGCTGTGTCAGCCCATTTCGACTTACCAGAAACGAGATACTCTTTTCGCACACGCATACTCGATTACTTGTGGTGTCACTTGCCGATTATCACTACAGGTGGTGACTCATTTGCAGACTTGATCGCACGCGATCATGCCGGCATAACCGTGCCCTACGGAGACGTTACTGCCTGGAAAACGGCAATATTGTCGCTTCTCAGCGATAGCGATCTCAAAAAGCAGTGCCGTTTGGGTGCGGCAAAAATTGCAAAAGATTTTACCTGGCAAACAGCAGTTGAACCTCTCCGGGCTTACTGCCGAAACCCGCATTCCCTGCCGGTTTATTCTCCAGTAAAAATGCCATCAATATTGGAAAGGGCACAAGCCGTCTATTCACGCGGTGGTAAAGAGATGATCATTAAACGCTCCGGTGAAGTTTTAAAGGACATGCTGAAATAGCGAAAAGTTGGCAATAGCTTGTCATATTTCTCTTGGCATCCACGTTGTATATCTACCAAAATACCTCTTCGTTTCAAGCGGAAAATCTGGCAAAATGGTATTAGCGCATGGGGCTTATTTTCATGCAGATACCTGCACATCTACTACATACAGACTGGGCTGGATACGAGCTTTCGGTACTCAACAGTCTCAGCCAGGATATTCGAAAGGCTATTGCAAAGCTCGACGAGAAATTGAGCACCAATAGAGTGCATGTCGCTAGAGTGACAATACGCCGCTGGCAGTCTATTTGCAAGATTCTCGATGCTGATGGTCTATATGTAGAGCATTACGAGTTGGCAAAGCAAAATTTGCGCAAACTGCGAAAAGATCTCGGCAAAATTAGAGACCTTGAAGTCCTGATAGATATGTCCCAGAACTTTGATCTACCGAAAGGAATGCCGGAAAGTTGGGCACAGCGCTGCGAGAAACGCCGCAAAAAACTGGCTGCCGGTTTCGATCCGGATCCAATCAAAAAACATCTTAAAAAACTGGAAAGAGAAATCGAGAAAACCCGGCGCCCTTCCTCGTTTTTCGTACCGGCTCGCGCTTTACGTACATCTGGTATGTATCCGGTACCAGATCGCAACGACTCCGCTTTCGGTCATTTAGAGCCTTATTTGCGCAAGTTAGAAGATCAAACACATGAAATCGAAAGGAAGGCTTTCTCTCCCACGCAGCTACACGAGCTTAGAATCAGCATAAAGTCGTGGCGCTATTTTCTTACTGAGTTTTATGGTCTTACAAATTTGCAATTAGTAAGAGCACAGCAGATCCTTGGCAAAGTACATGATATCGACCATATGCTCGAACTGCTCAATGAAGATAACCGCATTGTAGATCTCGGTGAAGAGCGCGTAGACCGCATAAGTGACTCCCGAGAAAAGCTTTTGCAAGAGTTCGGCAAATTCCGCAAGCATTTGCCATACGGATTGAGGCCTGAAGTGGTCAGCCGGGCAGGCGTACCAGAACCGGTCGAAAAAGTTGACGACCTGTAAAAATAATAAGTTATCGTGAATCTGCTTCATTTCTGGCAAGTTAGCCATAGAATGGACGGAGGAAGAAGGAGATTGCATGGCCATAAAAAAACGGCTCACCATCTTGGGCTCAGGCTCTGCGGGTTTAACAGCTGCCATATATGCAGCACGTGCCAATTTGGAACCGCTTGTCATTCAAGGGTTGCAGGCAGGCGGACAGTTAACCATCACAACCGATGTCGAAAACTTTCCAGGCTTTCCGGACGGTATTCAGGGTCCGGAACTCATGGAAGAGATGCACAAACAAGCTGAACGGTTTGGTACCCAGTTTATATACGATAACGCTGAATACGTAGACCTTTCTAAGAGACCGTTCGTGATCCGAACAAGTGCTGAGGAAGTAGATCGGAAGAGCACAC